>CAMCRC010000015.1 GCA_945877175.1 Klebsiella pneumoniae
GGAATGTGCCTGTTTCGTCCAGCACCGGCTCGCCACTGAAAGCTAGGTAGTACTGCTCGCCCACGCTGTTCACGAAGCTGAACTCACACTCGCGGAAGCGTTCTCGTTGCCTTAGCAGCCCGCGGAATTCGTCCCAGCTGATGCTGCAGGGCTCTATGCCTGGCATGTCCCACAGGGGTTTGCCCAGCAGTGTGGCAACGGCGTCGCGATTGACCGGGCTCACGATATGGCCGTCGTAGTTTCTGAACCGCAAGCCGGCGTCTATCTCCCAGTAAAAGTCTGAAGACAGCTGGGTCAGGCTGCGTAAGCGTTCTTCACTCTCGCGAAGCACCCGGGTCGCGTCGCGTCGCTCCTGGGAATTCTGAAAGTTGTTCAGCGCAAACGAAATGTTGTCGGCCATGCTGGCGAGCAGAGCGACTATCTCTTCGTCGAAGGTGTTGCGCTCAAAGGAATAGAACAGCAGCACACCCACTGGCAGTGCGCGCAGATGCAAGGGGAAAGCGGCTGCGCTGAGGATGCCGCCAGCGGCGATCTGGTCACGCCATGGCAGGCTGCGCGGGTCGTCCAGAAATTCATTGCTGAAAGCGGGTTTGAGGGTGTGGAACGCTGCGCCAACGAGCCCCTGTCCCTCCGGGATACTGGGATTCAAGGGCACTCGAAGGGCCAGCAAGCGTTCGCTGAACTGACCGGCAACTGCTACGGGCCGCATGGAGTCGCCATCCGGGGTCAGAATGGCCGCCACTGAGAACCTGCCACCCTTGACCACGGCTTCGCACACCGTCTCAAAGAGTTCTTCCCGGGACTGAGCCCGCAACATGGCTGCATTGGTTTACGTCAGTGCCGAATACATGCGCTGCAGTTTGGCGGTGCTGCGGATCATTTCCATGCGCCGAGTCACGTCGCGCATTACGCCGATGATGATCCAGCGCCCGTCGATGCAGGTGGCCCGGCTGTAGGTTTCCAGATCTCGCACGCGCCCCAGGGCGTCGACGCTGACGCTGGCACAGCGACTTGTAGTGCGATCAAGAATCAGGCGGTCGTAGCGCTCTGCCAGTTCTTCAAGACTTTCCTTCAAGACGTCGAGGTCGGGTCCTCTTTGCAGCAATTCCTCGCGACTGAGTCCTGTGTTGCGGCATACAGTGTCGTTGATATCCACGAATTTCATGGTATTGCGGTCCACCAGATGGATCATGTCGCCGGACATGTCCACGGCAGCGCGGAAGCGTCGCAGGGAGAGTTCGCTGCGGACCTGACGGGTGATGTCACGCGCGAAGCAGTGATAGCCCAGGAACGCTCCCTGGTCGTCCACGCGAGCCTTGCCGCTGATGCTCAGATAACGCTCTGTCTTCGTCACTGGAAGCGGCGACCTGGCAGATCAGTTCGCGGAAGTCGCGGCGAGCCTCGCGAATCGCAAGATGGGCGCGCCAGCTCTGGCCGGACCCGGTCACCAGAAAGCCGCCGTCCCACAGCGTTTGGCCGGGCAGGTGGCCAAGCAGACTGGAGCCTGCCACGGAACTCGGGCTGTGACGCAGATGGGTGCAGATGTAAGCAGGGTCTTCCTGCCAGTAGTAATCGGCGCACAGGTCCAGCAGTGCCCAGAGACGCTCCTCCGACACCAGTCCCCAGGCCTTGTCCTGCGAATTGCCAGACATCAGCCAGCTGTCGCCAGTCGGGAACAGGCAGTCCGCACAATGGCGAGTGCCTGAGCGATTTCGTCGGCAGTCACATTCAGCGGCGGCAGCAGACGCACGGAGTTGCCACCGGCCTTGACCACCAGCATGTGTTCGTCCTTGAGCGCGTAAATGAAGTCGGCGTTGCTGATGCTGCACTTGAGCCCGATCATGTAGCCAAGGCCGGTCTGTTCGGAGATCACGCCGGGGTATTCATTGATCAGTTCAGCCAGTCCGGCACGCAGCTGCGCCGCACCTGCCATGGCTTCCGTGAGAAAGCCCGGTGCCAGAATCACATCCAGTACCGCGTTGCCGACAGCGGTCGCCAGCGGGTTGCCGCCAAAGGTGCTGCCGTGCGTGCCAGCCACCATGGGCGCGGCCACGCGCTCGCTGGACAGGCAGGCGCCAATCGGGAAGCCACCGCCGAGGCCTTTCGCGGAGGCCAGCAGATCGGGCACAACGCCGGAGGCCATGTAGGCATACAGATAGCCGGAGCGGCCTACGCCCGACTGCACCTCGTCATACATCAGCAGAATGCCCTTCTCATCGCACAGGTCGCGGACCTGCCTGAGATAGTCGAAGGGGGTCAGGCGAATGCCGCCTTCACCCTGGATCGGCTCCAGAATGACACCCGCCGTCTCCGGCGTAATGGCGGCGCGCAGGGCATCGATGTCACCGAAAGGCACCTGGTCAAACCCGGGGTCGCCCGTCAGGAAGCCCTCGATGTGGACGGGGTTCTTGCACGCAGCAATGGGCGCCAGGGTGCGTCCGTGGAACGAACTGGTCAGGGAGATGATGCGCACCCGCTGACTTTCGCCGCGACTGTAGTGATAACGCCGCATCATCTTGAAGCCGGCTTCCACTGCTTCCGTACCGGAATTGCTGAAGAACACGCGGTCTGCAAAGGTATTGTCCACCAGGCGCTGCGCAAGACGCTCAGTCTGGGGAATGCGGAACAGGTTGGAGCTGTGCCAGATACGGGTGGCCTGCTCCTGCAGTGCCTGCACGAGATGGGGATGGCAATGTCCCAGGCAGTTCACGGCGATCCCGGTAGTGAAGTCGAGGTAGCGCTCGCCTGCTGGTGTATAGAGCCAGCTGCCCTGGCCGCGCTCGAATTCCAGGTCCGGGTTGCCGTAGTTGCTCATCAATGCGGAAATCATGCGACCATCCTTTTCAAGTCCAGTGTGGGGCTCAGGGCGTAACGTATACTGCGTGGGGTTGCGGGGCCGGAATGGCAGGCGCCGGGCCTGTTTTTCCAGAGGCGCGATCATGCCTGATCACCCGTCAGCATTCAAGCCGCCAGCCCACAGACGGCGGGCCTTCTGCCTGATCTGACAGGCTGCTTTCCACCCAGCTCAACGAGGATACATACCATGTTTTCACGCAAGCCCGATTCCCTTCCCACGGCGGCCACGGCGCTGCCGGGGCGCGCTGCGCCAGTGCAGATCAGCAACCGTCATTTCGTCAACGGTCAGCCCTATCGAGCACCGCTGCCGGCGCACCTGCAGCAGGCTGTCTTCGCGCTGGGGTGTTTCTGGGGTGCCGAGCGGGTGTTCTGGCGTCTGGAAGGCGTGTTCAGCACAGCGGTGGGTTATGCAGGGGGCATTACGCCGAATCCTACCTATGAGGAAGTGTGTGGTGGCTGGACCGGCCATACGGAAGTGGTACGTGTGAACTACGATCCGCAGGTGATTTCATTCAAACGACTGTTGGAAGTGTTCTGGGAATCCCATGACCCTACGCAGGGCATGCGTCAGGGGCATGACCGGGGCACCCAGTACCGCTCGGCAATCTATGCACTGACTGCTGAGGCCTTGTCGGCGGCACTTGCCAGCCAGCAGCAGGTTCAGGCGTTGTTAAGTCCTGAAGGGCATGGCTCTATTACTACTGAAATCAAAATGTTGGATGCGTTTTATTATGCAGAGGATTATCACCAGCAATACCTCGCCAAGAACCCCAATGGCTACTGCGGCATTGGCGGGCTTGGACTCAAGTGTGTGCTGGACTGAAAAAATCGCGGATCTGGTCTTCCTTGGCCATGGCGTCGTGGAATCCCAGCGCGATGAGGCGCTGACAGTAGCGCTTCTCGAACATCAGCAGGCTGAGCACGCTGCTTGAGCCTGAGTCCTTCACGAACAGGCGCAGGGCGCGGGGCAGGTCATCAAAATACTCTGCCGCGATGGTGTTCAGGTTCTGGCTGGGTGAGATGTCCAGCAGGCAGATGGGTTTCAGGCCCAATGCGGCTTCGTCCTGCAGTCGCTCCGGGGGGATCAGCGGCAGCAGTTTGTTCACTCGGCGCAGGGCTTCCATGTCATTGGTCAATGTGTCCACGAAAGCGCTGTTGAGGATATGGGCAAGAATCTGGGTGAGTGACGGATGCGAGGGCGCTGCATCCCGGGGTGGGCTGCCTGGCTTGTTGCTGCTGACGCCCACGGCGAGGATGCGGTCGGCTCCCAGCTTGATGGCCGGGCTCAGGGGCGATAGCTGGCGGATGGCGCCGTCACCAAAGAACTCCCGATTGATCCGCACCGCCGGAAACAGTGTGGGAATGGCGGAAGACGCCAACAAATGCTGCACGCCCAGGGTACTGCGAATTCCCACTCGATGAGCCTTGTGCCAGTTCTGCAGACCCGCTGCGCCCTGGTAGAACGAGACCGATTCCCCGCTGGTATAGCCCGATGCGGTGATCGCAAGAGCCTCGAGATACCCGGCCTCTATGCTGCGCTGCAGCCGCTCGAACTTGATCACCTTGCCCAGCAATGCTTCCAGTGGGGCATTGTCGAGCAGCGACGCCGGAGTATCCCTGCGGCGGTTGGCCAGAAAGGAGAACACCCAGTTCGAGGCGCTGCTGATAAGACCACCGGAGTCGAGCCGGTACACCTGGTCGCTGCTGATATTGTTCCAGACATACTCGAGCGTGCGCACGCCGGTGCGCAGGCGCTGTGCATGGGTGGCAATGGACGCGGCATTGAGCGCGCCTGCCGAGGCGCCGGTGATGATCTGAAAGGGATTGCTGGCTTCACGGGGCAGGATGTTGGCGATCGCGCGAAGTACTCCGACCTGATACGAGGCGCGTGCGCCTCCGCCTGAGAGCAACAGGGCACGCTTCTCTGAAGCTCCGGCACAACTCATGGCCACGGGGCAGACACTCTTGGTGGGGCAGGTGAATGCGACGATTCTAGCCGCAACCGCGATGGTCTGTCATGGAAGCGTTGGCATGGCTTGCGATCCGCCAGCCGCTTTGGACTATACTCAGCCCTGCTCACACCGCCCTGCGGCGGCAATTCAGTGCCAACCACGGAAACTCAGCATGTCAGCGCCAAGCGCAGTTCCCAATGTCGACCAGCTGGTCATCGCCATCTCGTCGCGCGCCTTGTTCAACCTTGATGAGAGTCATCAGGTTTACGAGCAGCATGGCCTTGAGGCCTACCAGCAATACCAGATAGCCCACGAGGATGAACCATTGCAGCCAGGCGATGCCTTCGTGATGGTGAACAAGCTTCTGGCGCTGAACGAACTGCTGGGAGAGGCCCGTGTCGAGGTCATCCTGCTGTCTCGCAACAGTGCCGACACAGGGCTGCGCATCTTCAATTCCATCAGTCACTACGGTCTGAAGATCACCCGCGCGGCATTCAGTGGCGGTGAGAGCCCGTATCGCTATATCGTGCCGTTCAATTGCCACCTGTTCCTTTCCACGGACGGAAGTGATGTGCGGCATGCGCTTGAGCAAGGCGTGGCGGCTGCCACCATTCTGCCTTCCAAGGTCAGCGCCAATCCTTCCGGGCGTCTCAAGTTTGCGTTTGACGGTGACGCCGTGCTGTTCTCTGACGAAGCAGAGCGCATCTACAAGTCGAGCGGTCTGGCCGCGTTTACGGCCAGTGAACAAAAGGCGGCCAATCAGCCGCTGTCAGGCGGACCCTTCAAGCCTTTTCTTGCTGCCTTGCAGCGCTTGCAGATGGCATTCCCGCCTGGGGAGGCGCCACTGCGCACTTGCCTGGTGACTGCGCGTTCAGCGCCTGCCCACGAGCGGGTGGTGAAGACGCTGCGGGCATGGAACATCCGCATCGACGAATCACTTTTTCTTGGAGGCAAGGAAAAAGGCGCCTTTCTGCAGGCTTACGATGCCGACGTGTTCTTTGACGATCAGCAGGCCCATTGCGATTCTGCCCGCCATCACGTGGCGACCGGGCATGTTCCCAGTGGTGTGGCCAACAATCCGCCAGCAGACAAGCAGGGGGAGAAATGAAACTTCAGCAATTGCGTTACGTCTGGGAAGTCGCGCGCAATGGCATGAATGTGTCGGCGGCTGCCCAGTCGCTGTTCACTTCGCAGCCTGGCATCAGCAAACAGATTCTGCAGCTGGAGGAAGAACTGGGCGTCCAGATTTTCGTGCGCAACGGCAAGCATCTGAGCGGGCTGACACCGGCCGGTCAGCGCATTCTGGAAGAGGCAGGTGCCGTGCTGTTGAGGATGGACAATATCCGCGCCATCGCCCGGGAATTTACGGATGAAAAGTCAGGCAGTCTCTCCATCGCCACTACCCACACTCAGTCCCGCTACGTGCTGCCGGCCATCATCAGCCGCTTTGTGAGCCAGTATCCTTCAGTGTCCCTGCACATGCATCAGGGCACGCCGCTGCAGATTGCCGAGATGGCCGCTCGCGGTGCGGCCGATTTCGCCATCGCGACAGAGTCCATGGAGCTGGCGGGAGACCTGATCATGATGCCTTGTTACCGCTGGAACCGGGTGCTGCTGCTTCCGCAGGGCCATGCTCTGCTGGCAGTGGAGCGGCTGACCCACGCCGACATCGCGCGATTTCCGATCGTGACCTATGTGTCTGGATTCACGGGACGCGCCAAGCTGGATGACGCATTCAAGGCCCACGACCTGGTCCCGCATGTCGTCGTGACGGCGGCGGATGCCGATGTCATCAAGACCTATGTGCGGCTGGGGGTGGGCATCGGCATTGTGGCCAGCATGGCCTGGGATGCCACGAAGGATGCTGACCTGGTGGCTGTGGATATCAGCCACCTCTTCGATTTCAGCACCACTCGCATCGGCTTTCGCCGGGGCGCGGTGCTGCGAGGCTACATGCTGGATTTCATCGAGATGTTCGCGCCGCATCTGCACCCGGCACTCATTCGGGCGGCCATTGCCACCACGTCGCAGCACGAACTGGATGCATTGTTCGCTGCTGTGCCTATTCCCATCCTGCGCTGAACCGGTTCAGCCGGGCATGCGGTCGCTGGATATCACGCCGGGCTTGTGCAGTCCGCATTCCCTGGCAGTCGCTTCTTCCCACCACCAGCGGCCTTCGCGTTCGTGCTGATTTGGTCCTGTCGGACGGGTACAGGGTTCGCAACCAATGCTGACGAAGCCGCGCTCGTGCAGGGGGTTGAAGGGCAGCTCCAGCAGGCGTATGTAGTCCCAGACTTGCTTCGAGGTCCAGTTGGCCAGTGGATTGAATTTCAGCAGGGGCCGGGCGGCAGTAGAGAAGGCCTTGTCCAGCTGAGCGACAGACACTTCTGCGCGGGTAGGGCTCTGGTCGCGCCTCTGCCCGGTAATCCAGGCGTCCAGCCCTGCCAGCTGGCGACGCAGCGGTTCGACCTTGCGTATGCCGCAGCACTCTTCATGGCCGTCTTCATAAAAGCTGAACAGCCCCTTGGCACGGGTGAGCGTCTGCAGCTGTGCCGCATCCGGGCTCATGATCTCGAGGTCGAGGTTCCAGAGTTTGCGCACCTGCTCGATGAAGCGCAGCGTTTCCGGGTGCAGGCGTCCTGTGTCCAGGCTGAACACCTTGATTTGCTTGTTTGCTTTCCAGGCCATGTGCACCAGGGCGACATCTTCCGCACCGCTGAAGGAGACCGCGATGGCAGGAATCTCGCTCAGGATGTGACGCAGAATTTCACGCGGCTCAAGACTCTGAAATTGTGTATTTAGTTCAACAAGTTGATCGCTTCTTATCATGAGATGCTTCACTTTTTCCGGAGGGCTGGGGCGGCGAGGGCGCGGGGAACCGGACGGCGGTCATTCTCTCCGATTTGCAGGGGCCGGTAAACCGGCACAGCCGTCGCAGCGCGGCGTCCCGCCTTGCATCGCCCCCATGATCTGGGTACATTGGCGCCTCTTTGAATTTCAGCCTTTGGCGAAGGGGAATGGCGTTGGAAGTAGTCTGTCTTGATCTGGAAGGTGTGCTGGTCCCGGAAATCTGGATTGGTTTTGCAGAACGTACCGGCATCGCAGAATTGCGTGCCACCACCCGGGACATCCCCGATTACGACGTGCTGATGAAACAGCGCCTGAAGATTCTGGCGGATCACAAGCTGGGCCTGCCGGACATCCAGGCCGTCATCGCGGAAATGAGCCCAATGCCCGGTGCCCGCGAATTCGTGGACTGGCTGCGGGAGCGTTTCCAGGTGGTCATTCTGTCGGACACTTTCTACGAGTTCTCCCAGCCATTGATGCGTCAGCTGGGCTTCCCGACACTGTTCTGTCACCGTCTGATCACCGACGAGAAGGGCATGGTCGTAGACTACAAGCTGCGTCAGCGCGACCCGAAACGCCAGTGTGTCAAGGCCTTCCACGAGCTGAACTACCACGTGATGGCGGCCGGCGATTCCTACAATGACACCAGCATGCTGTCTGAAGCTGATCTGGGAGTGTTGTTCCGTGCCCCGGCCAATGTGATCGCCGAGTTTCCCCAGTTTGCGTCCGTCACTGAATATGACGAACTGCGCCAGGCCTTTCTCAAGGGTAGTCCGCGCCAGCTTTCAATGTAAGAATTGACCTTCGAGTATCATTTCAACACATTGATTATGTTGTTTATTTTGTCGAAGCATTCCTGATATTCCTGACTGCAGACGGAGTCGGCCACCAGGCCGCCTCCGCCCCAGCAGTACATGTCCTGCCCCTCGCACAACAAGGTGCGAATCATGATGTTCGTATCCATCTGGCCGTCGAATCCCACATAGCCAGCGCTGCCGCAATACACCCGCCGGGCATCTGGCTCAAGCTCCGCAATGATTTCCATGGCACGTTGCTTTGGCGCGCCAGTGATGGAGCCTCCGGGGAAGCAGCTGCGCAGCAGATCTATCGGCGTTTGCGGCGCCTCCAGCCGGCCGCGGATCGTGCTGACCAGGTGATGCACATTGCTGAAGCTTTGCAGTTCGAACAGCTTCTCCACTTGCACCGAGCCTGTCGCGCACAAGGAACCCAGATCATTGCGCAGCAGGTCGACGATCATGAGGTTCTCGGCTCGATCCTTGTCGCTGTTCAGCAGCTCGTCGGCCTGCGCGGCGTCCAGAAGCGGGTCAGGCGACCGGCGCCGTGTGCCCTTGATCGGCTGAGTCTGGACCTGCTCGCCGCGCACCTCCAGGAAGCGCTCTGGTGAAAAGCACAGCACGCTGCTCGCGCCATCGCGGATGAAGGCGGAGAAGGGACTGCGGATACTGCCACGCAGCTGCAGGTAAGCGCCCAGCGAATCCCCGGAGAAACGCGCACTGAAACGCTGCGCCAGGTTCACCTGATAGCAGTCGCCGGCTTGAATGTAATCCTGCACCCGCGCAAACGCTGCGGCATAGGATTCGGGCGTGAAGTTGGACGCGAACCCTGTCTCGAGTGCAAAGCCAGGCAGCGCAGGCGGTGGCTGCTCCAGACAGGCGAGCACCCTTTGCAGCGTGTTGACCGGACAGTCGGGGAGAGCGAACAGCAGACTCGTCTGCTTGTGGTGGTCCACCACGATGGCCCAGTCGTGAATGCCGAAGCGCGAATCCCCGTCATAGCCCACATAGCCCAGCGCCCCGCCCACAAAGGGTAGGCCACGCAGTTCGGACGGCAGAGCTTGCGTCGGGGCATGGCTGTGCAGAGCTGCAGACAACTGTGAAAACAGCGCCTCCTCTCGGAACACGGAGGGTGCCAGTCGGCGGTCGGGCATCGAGTAGCTGAGGGTATGGCGTGGCAATGCGCTCAGAATGTCATGGCGGGCGCCGAGCCCGGGCGGATGTGCCACGGCACGCAATCCGCTGTCCAGCATGACGAGCCCGGGTAGATCGGCAAGGCGTCGCAGCAACAGGCTGCTGTCGTCGGAATAGGGTAGCGTACGGACGAAGTAGTCGCTCAAGGCAGCAATTCAACCCGCAAGGCCAATGATGCAGAGCGTGCCGTGCTGGTGAGCCGGGCGTCTGTCACGGGAACCTGTGGAGCAGCGTCATCGAGAATGACGTACCAGCCATTGAACCCGATCTCCAGTGCCGTATTGACGACCTCGGTGCGGCGGCTGCCATCCAGAGCGACCGTCTCGCGTGTCGCGGCAATCGTTAGTGCAATGCGCTCGCCGCGCACCTCGGCGCTGACGCTCAGGCTCTGCCCCTCACGCTGACTGTCCTGCTGCAGCATGAGTCCATGGGGGCCGAAGACCGGGCTGATCTGAGCGGTGGCATTGCTGCGGCTGAAGTAGGCATGTTCGCCCTCGGTCAGGACAATGCTCTGCAGCGGATGGTCAGCGCCCGGCGCGGTCTGCACCGTGGTGAATGTGCTGGTATCTCCGGGACTCTGCGTCACCGGGCTGCCATAGGCAAAGTCCACGCTCAGTCGCAGCTGTCGTCGCGGCACGTCCAGCGTGTCGATCAGCGCCTGGATCTGCTCCAGATTGGCGCGCGAGGTGCTGATGATCAGGTTGTTGTCGATCTGACTGATGGCACCGCGCTGGTCAAGCACTGGCGTGATGGCCGCGCGGATGGCGTCGGGTTCGCGATGCTGCAGACGCACGATCTCGACAACGGCCTGTTGCCCATTGGCGGGAGCCTGGGCCAGGCTCAAGGGGCAGGCAAGCAGTGCGCTGAACGCCAATGCGGCCAGGGCAGAGCGGTGCAGAAACAGGCGCGTATCAGTCATCATGCGGGTCTCGTGGCAGAAAGGTCGGCGGCTCAGTCGTCGCTTTCTTCGTCATCGGCCAGGTACAGACAGCCATGGTTGTACAGATCAGTCATCAACCGGGCACCCTCGGTACTTGCCAGGAACGCGTCCAGCCAGTCCACTGGTTCGGTGAACGGGTCGCACAGTTGTGGCAAAAGCGCGCCCAGTGCCTTGGAGCATGGCAGCAAATGCCCGTCGGCGTAAAGGTCCGCCCCGTCATCATGATCCGTGAAAGCCAGGCGCGCCGCGGGATTGCGCAGCAACACTTCGCCCTCGTTCAGGTATTGCAGCAGTGCCTGCACTGACAGAGGCTCTGCGCTGGCATTGCTCAGCTCTGGATATTTCGGGCTGGTCATGTAACGGCCAAACCAGCGTCCGGCGCGGCGCTTGTCCAGCAACTGCGTGCGTACCAGGGCGAGAATCTGCTCCGCCACGTCGGTATGCAGCTCACCGGGGCGCGCCGGCAATTGTGGGTCGCTGTCGATGTAGCGCAGGTCGGGTGGCAGGTCCTGCACCAGCGCGGCGCTGAAATCGTCGAGAATCTCGGCGACGGAGGGCGTACGGAAGCCAATCGAATACGTGACGCTGTCGCCTATGGCGATGCCGTAGTGGGCGAGATTGGGCGGCAGGTAGAGAATGTCGCCCGGCTCCACGATCCAGTCTTCCTGCGGTTCGAAGTTCTTCAGCAGCCTCAGGTCGGTATCGGGCAACAGAGGGCTTTGACTGTCCACCGCCCCGCCAAGCTGCCAGCGCTTGCGCCCCAGCCCCTGGATCAAAAACACATCGTAATAGTCAAAATGCGGGCCCACGCCGCCACCATCGCTGGCGACACTGATCATGACGTCGTCTATTCGCCAGCGCGGAATGAAGTCGAATTCCCGAAGCATGTCGCGTACGCCTTCATGCCACTGATCCACGGCCTGCACCAGCAGGCTCCAGTGAGTGGGGGGCAGGGAGCTGAGATCCTTTTCCGTAAACGGTCCATTGCGCACCTTCCAGCCAGTACGGGCAGCATCGCTCTTTACCAGCCGTGATTCAACAATGGACTCGCAGGCCAATCCGGCCAGTTCGTCCGGGGAAATCGGGTCGGTGAAGCCGCCCGAGCTGCGGATCAGCAGGGGTTTCTTCTGCCAGTAGTCCCGCAGGAAAAGTGCGCGGTCAAACGTCTTGGGCAGCAACCAGGGCGTCATACCTTGCGTGCCTGCTCCACGGCATTGCCAATGTAGTTCTCCGGGCGCAAGGCACGCAGCAGCGCTTTGCCTTCCTCTGGGATGTCCAGCGCCTCTACAAAGTCAGCCAGGACTTCCTGCGTCATCCGTTGCCCGCGTGTCAGAGCCTTCAATTTTTCGTAGGGCTGGTCGACGTTGAACCGGCGCATGACGGTCTGGATCGGTTCCGCCAGCACTTCCCAGCTGGCATCCAGGTCTGCAAGCAGAGCCTGGGGGTTCACCGAGAGCTTGCTCAGTCCCTTCAGTGTGGCGTGATAGGCGATGACGCTGTGGGCAAAGCCCACGCCGATATTGCGCAACACTGTGGAATCCGTGAGGTCACGCTGCCAGCGCGAGATCGGCAGTTTTTCCGCCATGTGCTGCATGACGGCATTGGCGATGCCCAGGTTGCCCTCGGAGTTCTCGAAGTCGATGGGATTGACCTTGTGCGGCATCGTGGAAGAGCCCACTTCGCCGGCAATGGTGCGCTGCTTGAAGTAGCCCAGCGAGATATAGCCCCAGATGTCGCGGTCCAGATCGATCAGGATGGTGTTGAAGCGGCAGACGGCGGCAAACAGTTCCGCGATGTAATCGTGGGGTTCAATCTGCGTGGTGTACGGGTTCCAGCGCAGTCCGAGTGACTCCACGAAACTGCAGGCATTGCTCTGCCAGTCCACATCGGGATAGGCCGACAGGTGGGCGTTGTAATTGCCGACGGCTCCATTGATCTTGCCGAGAATCTCGCTCCCTGCGAATTGCTTGTACTGGCGCTCCAGCCGCGCGACGACATTGGCGATCTCCTTGCCGACTGTTGTCGGCGAGGCAGTCTGTCCATGGGTGCGGGACAGCTGTGGCTGGGCTGCATGTTCATGGGCCAGTGTGCGCAGGGTGTCGATCAGTTGGCGCATCAGGGGAAGGACCACCTTGTCGCGACTATCCCGCAGCATCAGGGCATAGGACAGATTGTTGATGTCTTCCGAGGTGCACGCGAAATGGACGAACTCCATCTGCGCAGCCAGCTCCGGATGGCTCTGAACCTTTTCCTTGAGGAAATACTCCACAGCCTTCACGTCGTGATTGGTGGTGGCTTCGATCTGCTTGACGCGCTCGGCGTCTGCCAGAGAAAAATTCTCGGCTATGGCGTTCAGAAGGGCAGTGCCGGCGTCGCCCAGTGGCGGCGCTTCCGTGATTTGCGGCGTGGCGGCCAGTCGTTGCAGCCAGCGAATTTCGACAATGACGCGATAGCGGATCAGGGCGAATTCGCTGAAATAGGCGCTCAGGGCGTCGGCCTTGTTGCGGTAGCGGCCGTCGATCGGAGAGATCGCAGTCAGGCCGTTCAGGGGAAGTGCTGTCATGTTCTTGTCCTGCCAATCGGATGGTTGATTCGGAGTCTGGCGCGCCGGCAAAGTGCTTCAGTGCACGGTGATCAGCCGGCGCCGTACGTCGGCCACGCAGTCGCGAATGCGTTTTTTATATACAAACAGATGCCAGCGGCGGCCGCCCAGCTGCTGCCACAACAAAGCTGAACGGATGCCGGACAGCAACAGTGCGCGAATCTTGTCGGCGACATCCTGTTTGCGCAGATGCTCGGGGACGCCCTTGACATGGAT
Source organism: Klebsiella pneumoniae (assembly GCA_945877175.1). Taxonomy (GTDB): domain Bacteria; phylum Pseudomonadota; class Gammaproteobacteria; order Pseudomonadales; family Pseudohongiellaceae; genus UBA5078. The sequence goes on from CAMCRC010000015.1 coordinate 13,402, forward strand.
ACGCATTGTCAGGCGGCTGATGGTGTCCTGATAGAGCGCTGCCAGCACGGCAAAATCATATTCTTCCTGAGAGTCAGCGGGAGATTCGCCGCTGCCTGGCTCCTGGCGTTCGGCCAGCAGGGAATGTCGTATCTGCAGGCGCTGGCGGATAAGGGTCTGCATCGCGGGGACACTCATCAGCTGTTGCTGCAGGACAGTCATGTCCAGCACATACTTGATGGGCTCGGCAAATTCCTTCACGCCGTCGTTGCTCAGGGAGTGTTGCAATGCTTTCAGGCCGTTGCTGAACAGCGCGACATCCGGGTAAACCTCGTCGACGGAATCGGGCGACAGCACCAGCAAGGGCGCGATGCACGCATTCACCAAACGCGTGTCGGCGCGGCCGGTGGTGGCCAGGGAATGCACGAGTTGAGCGCACTGCGCCACCACTGCAAGAGCGATGTTGCGGTACTCCCACTGACTGAACTTAGCTGAAGTATTCTGCAATGACAGCTCCTCCAAGGCACACTTCGCCCTGATAAAACACGATCGTCTGGCCGGGGGTCACGGCACGTTGCGGCGCTGCAAAGGTGACCAGTACGGACTCAGTAGAAGTGCCTGCGCTGGTCAGCGCCACAGTACAGGCCTGGTCTGCCTGACGGTACCGGATCTTTGCCGTGCACTCCAGAGGCAAGTCAGGTGACTGATGGTTGATCCAGGCCACCTGGGTGGCCAGCAAGGCGGATGAAAACAGGCTGGGATGATTGTTGCCCTGTGCCACAAGCAATACATTGCGGCGCAAGTCCTTTCCCACGACGTACCAAGGGGCCTCACCGTGCTTTTGCAGCCCGCCAATGCCCAGTCCCTGGCGCTGCCCGTAGGTGTGGTACATCAGGCCCTGATGCTTGCCGACCACTTCCCCCTCCACGGTTTCAATCACACCGGGCTGGGCCGGAAGATAACGTTGCAGAAAGTCCTTGAATTTGCGTTCGCCGATAAAGCAGATACCGGTACTGTCCTTTTTGTCATGGGTTACAAAGCCGTGCCTGGCCGCAATTGCCCGGACTTCGGTTTTCTCCAGCTCACCCACGGGAAACAGGCTGCTTGCCAGGCTGGTTTCGTTCACGGCACTCAGGAAATAGCTCTGATCCTTGTTGGCATCCAGCCCCTTGAGCAGCAGAGTCTGGAGACCGGTGGACGTCATGCGGTGGCCGATGCGGGCGTAATGTCCGGTGGCTATAAGGTCGGCGCCCAGTACCGTTGCGTAGTCCAGGAAGGCTTTGAACTTGATTTCGCGATTGCACAGGATGTCAGGATTCGGAGTGCGGCCAGCGCGATACTCCTGAATGAAGTGTTCAAACACGTTGTCCCAGTATTCGGACGCGAAATTGGCAGTGTGCAGGACTATGCCCAGCCGGTCGCACACTGCCTGCGCGTCGGCCAGATCAGTCTTGGCGGTGCAGTATTCTGTGTCGTCGTCCTCGTCCCAGTTCTTCATGAAGAGGCCTTCCACCTGGTAGCCCTGCTCCAGCAGCAAAAGTGCCGCCACAGAGGAGTCGACGCCGCCGGACATGCCTGCCATTACTCGCGTGGAAGCAACGGGCTTGACGGATATTGCGCTCATGCAAGACTCGTGATCAATGCAAGCGGATGGCGTATTCCGGCCAGATAATCATCAATCACGCGCAGGACGATCTGACTGCGCAGCTGGTCCTTGCGCAGCTCCAGGTCTTCCCGGCTCATCCACAAGGCGCGCAGGACCCCTGTGTCAAGGGCGCGCTCGGGGTGGTGCTGCAAAGGCTCTGCCACAAAGCACGTGCGGATGTAGCAGGTCCCATCGGCCGTGGTGTAGTGATACAGGCCAAGCAAACTGGTCAGGTGGACGTCCCAGGCGGTTTCTTCCATTGTCTCGCGCAGTGCGCCTTCCTGCAGCGTCTCGTTCGCTTCCAGATGACCGGCCGGCTGGTTGTAAAGGATCCGGCCTTCGATCATTTCTTCTACTATCAGGAAGAGGCCGTCGCGCTCGACTACGGTTGCCACGGTGCTGTGAGGGTGCCACTGAGTCATGAAAGGGGGCTGTCTGCTGGTTTTCGGGAAGGCGCAATGTTACCCGAAAAAGCACGGCAATGCTCTGTCGAATCGCTTCAGCTCACTGGACAATCCGTGGATAATGACCGTCCGAATCATCTTGGCGAGCAGGGCTGAAACATGAGTGGATTGACGCATCTGGATGCGCAGGGCAATGCCCGAATGGTCGATGTTGGCGGCAAGGCTGTGACGACACGCGTGGCAACAGCAGTGGCGACTGTCGCCATGCAGCCCGAAACCTTGCGACTGATTGTAAAGGGAGGACACAAAAAGGGGGATGTTCTTGCCGTGGCCCGCATTGCAGGCATTCAGGCGTCGAAGAAGTGTGCTGATCTCATTCCCCTGTGTCACCCGCTCATGCTGACCCACGTTACCGTGGATTTCACCATCGACGAGGCCGAAAGCCGTATCCGAATCTCTGCGACCTGTGGCCTGGATGGCAAGACCGGTGTCGAGATGGAAGCGCTTACGGCCGCGTCAGTGGCCGCGCTGACCATTTATGACATGTGCAAGGCCGTGGACAAGGGCATGGTCATCGAGAACATCTGCCTTCAGGAGAAAAGTGGTGGTAAATCAGGTCATTATGTTCGTCAATAAATGTGAATTATCTGCAATTTCCACGACTGAACCGGGAGTCCATGAAGTATGTTGAACATTCACTATTTCGCCAGTTTGCGCGAGACGCTGGGGCAGGGCAGTGAAGCGCTGGCATTGCCGGCGGACGTGCATGATGTGGGCGCTCTTGTCATGCATCTCGCGACACTGCGCGGAGACCCATGGACGGCCCTTGAAGACCGCAGTCGCGTGCTTGTGGCGGTGAACCAGACCATTGTTGACCATGCCCATACCTTGACTGGCAACGAGGAAGTTGCCTTTTTCCCGCCAATGACAGGGGGTTGAGCATGCTTTCCGTGCAGAACAGCGACTTTGATGCCGCCGAACTTTACCGGCAGTTGCGTGCTGAGGCGACCAATGCCGGCGCGATCGTGACGTTTTCTGGACTGGTGCGTGAATTTTATGAATCTGCGTCGCCCGGCAAAGAGCCGGCAGTGCAGGCCCTGGTGCTGGAACACTACCCCGGCATGACCGAAAAGGCGCTTTCGGAGATTGTTCAGCAGGCCCGGTCCCGTTGGGACGTGCTGGCGTGGCGTGTCATACATCGTGTCGGCGAGCTGCACGCGGGCGATCAGATCGTCTATGTGGGCATTGCGAGTACGCATCGCGGCGATGCCTTTGCAGCAGCCGAGTTCATCATGGACTATCTGAAGACCCGGGCACCGTTCTGGAAGAAGCAGCGGACTGAGGCAGAATCGCAGTGGATCGAAAGCCGCAGCGCCGATGAGCAAGCCCGCGCGCGCTGGGACAAGCGCTAAACCTCCACCATGGTCCAATCTCCTGGCTGGAGAGCGCCCAGAGCCCAGGGCCCGACCGCAGCCCTCACCAGGCGCAGTGTCGGCAGTCCGACCGCCGCCGTCATGCGCCGCACTTGACGGTTGCGCCCCTCAAACAGCGTGATCTCAAGCCATGACGTGGGAATGTTGCGCCGCTCTCTTATCGGAGGAGTCCGCGGCCACAGCGCGGGTTCTGCAAGCCGTCGCGCGTTCGCCGGCCGGGTCATGCCGTCATTGAGCAGCAACCCGGTGGCCAGTCTGGCCAGGGCCTCGTCGCTGGCGATCCCTTCCACTTGCGCCCAGTAGACTTTTCCCATCTTGTGCTGCGGGTCGCTGATTCTTTGCTGCAGGCGCCCGTCATCGGTGAGCAGCACCAGTCCTTCGGAGTCCCGATCCAGTCGTCCGGCCGGATAGAACCCCGGCACGTCCACGCAATTTGCCAGGGTGGGGCGTCCCTCGTCATCGGTAAACTGCGACAGCATGTCGAAGGGTTTGTTGAGAAGAATCAGTCTGGCCATAGGTCTGCTCTGGGGTGGGCGGGCGGCTATTCTAACAAAAGAGCTGCTGCTACAATGCCGCCAGTTTCAGCCAGAGCATCAGGCTCTTGCGTATCCCCGCAGTGCAGAGATCAAGTCCCGTATCCCGTCACTGAAGACCTCCGGTGAAGTCTGTCCACGTAATCAAGGAAAAATCATGGCCAATGCTCCAACGATTATCTACACCATTACTGACGAAGCGCCTGCGCTTGCCACTTATTCGCTGCTGCCGATCATTCAGGCATTCGCAAGGCCGGCGGGCATCAACGTCACGACCAAGGACATCTCTCTTGCGGGTCGCATCATTGCCAGTTTCGCGGATGCTCTGACACCAGCGCAGCGCCAGTCTGATGCCCTCGCTGAGCTGGGCGAGCTGGCCCAGACCCCGGAAGCCAACATCATCAAACTGCCCAACATAAGCGCCTCCATTCCGCAATTGCAGGCCGCCATCAAGGAATTGCAGGCCCACGGCTATGCGATCCCGGACTACCCCGAAGTCGCCGTCACAGAAGCTGAAAAGGACATCAAGGCACGTTACGCGAAAGTGTTGGGCAGTGCCGTCAACCCGGTTCTGCGAGAAGGCAACTCGGACCGCCGCGTGGCGGCACCAGTCAAGGCGTTTGCACGCAAGAATCCGCACTCCATGGGCAAGTGGAGCCCGGACTCCAAGTCACACGTCGCGCACATGAGCGACGGTGATTTCTATTCCAGCGAGAAGTCGGCTGTGATGGCGGCGCCAGACAATGTCCGCATCGAATTTGTGGGAGCCGACGGGGCAGTCAAGGTGCTGAAGGAGAAGACAGCATTGCAGGCTGGCGAGATCATCGACGCTTCCGTCATGCGTAGCGGTCAGCTGCGCTCGTTCTTTGCAGAGCAGATCGCCGATGCTGCCCGTACCGGCGTCTTGCTGTCGCTGCACCTGAAAGCCACCATGATGAAGGTGTCCGACCCGATCATGTTTGGTCACGCCGTCACCGTGTATTTCGAAGACGTTTTCACAAAACATGCCGCTGTCTTCAAGGAACTGGGCGTGGATCCGGCCAATGGTCTTGGCGATGTGTACGAGAAAATCAAGAAGCTGCCGCAGGCCCAACGCGAGCAGATCGAGGACGATATCCAGGCCGCGTACAAGACACGTCCTGCGTTGGCCATGGTGGACTCCGACAAGGGCATCACCAATCTGCATGTGCCCAGCGATGTGATCGTGGATGCTTCCATGCCCGCGGCCATTCGTGCTTCCGGTCAGATGTGGGGCACTGACGGCAAACTCCACGACACCAAGGCCATGATTCCTGATCGTTGCTATGCCGGCATCTATCAGGAAACCATCGACTTCTGCAAGAAACACGGGGCATTTGATGTCAGCACGATGGGCAGTGTTGCCAATGTCGGCCTGATGGCTCAGAAGGCCGAGGAATACGGTTCGCACGACAAGACCTTCAAGGCGCCGGCCAATGGCGTGGTGCGTGTGGTCAATGCCGCAGGCGCTGTACTGTTTGAACACAAGGTTGAGCAGGGCGACATCTGGCGCATGTGCCAGACGCGGGATCTCCCCGTACAGGACTGGGTGAAGCTCGCTGTAGTTCGTGCTCGAGCAACGTCAACACCCGCTGTGTTCTGGCTGGACAACAAGCGTGCGCATGATGTCGAGCTGATCAAGAAGGTGAACGTATATCTGCAGAATCACAATACGGAAGGGCTCGATATCCGCATCATGTCGCCTGTCGAAGCGATTCGCTTTTCTCTGGATCGCATCCGCGATGGCAAGGACACGATCTCTGTTACCGGCAATGTGCTGCGGGATTACTTGACCGACCTGTTCCCAATTCTTGAGTTGGGAACAAGTGCAAAGATGCTGTCCATCGTACCTCTGCTTGCGGGTGGAGGTCTGTTCGAGACCGGTGCCGGTGGCTCCGCGCCAAAGCATGTGCAGCAGTTCCTCGAAGAGGGTCACCTGCGCTGGGATTCGCTTGGTGAATTTCTGGCATTGGCTGTTTCACTGGAAGATCTCGCCATGAAGTCTGGCAACAACAAGGCTCAGGTGCTTGCAGACACTTTGAACAAGGCGACTGGTCTGTTCCTCGACAATGACAAGTCACCCACGCGACGTGTAGGGCATCTGGATAACCGCGGAAGTCACTTCTACCTGGCGCTGTATTGGGCGCAGGCCCTTGCTGCCCAGACAGCAGATGCAGCTCTGCAGGCGCATTTTGCACCTGTGGCAAAGTTGTTGACTGAGAACGAAGCGCGCATCGTTGCAGAGCTCAATGGCGTGCAGGGAAAACCCGTGGATATCGGCGGGTATTATCAGCCGGATAATCAGAAAGCCGCCCATGCCTTGCGTCCGAGCACGACGTTCAACGCGGCGATTGCCAGCCTCTAATCACGCACGCAAAGCACCCTCATTGGCGCTATTCCAATGAGGGTGACATTTCGCAAGGTTCGATCAGGGCGATTGCGCTATGCGATCAGTCAGCTGCCATTGACGGCGTGTGACTCTGCATGCTCCTGAACAATCGGTCGAATATTGGTGGCGTGCAGACCCTTGGTGCCTTCGATGGTCTCGAAGGTGACGGTCTGGCCTGCCTTGAGGGTCTTGTAACCATCCATCCCGATTGCGGAGTAGTGAGCGAAAAGATCGTCGCCCCCATTGTCCGGAAGAATGAATCCAAAGCCTTTTGCGTTGTTGAACCACTTCACTTGCCCAGTACCCATGGCAATGCTCCCGTGTAACGTTTTGTTGTTATTGTTTACTTAGGAAATCCACTAGCTCATCTCATATAACGCAATGATTTAGGTTTGTCAATTTTAGAAGCCACAGCCTTGATGGAGTGCTGGTGCATTTTGGTGCACGGAAGTGCCAGGCGCGAAGGTCTATTTCGAGCGCATCGAGGCAATGAATCCTTTACCTTTCGCGAACGTATACAGCGTATGATTGTCAAGCTGACTGACTGGTCGAAACCGCCAGCCAGACCGGCATTCATCGCAATGAAACAGGAAATTGCAGACGATGTGGAAGACAGACAGACACGCACCATACCCGCCAGAACCGAGGAGTCAGGCGATGGGTGAATGGAATGCAGGTTCGGGGGAAGAACGCGACAGCGGCCTTGCAACCTCATCCGTCCGCCCCAAGCTTGCACAACCACCACTGTACAAAGTTGTGTTGTTCAACGATGACTACACACCAATGGACTTTGTGGTGGATGTCTTGTGCTCCTTCTTTGCCATGAACGTGGAGAAGGCGACGCAGATAATGCTGAAGGTGCATACTGAGGGCAAGGCCGTCTGTGGAGTGTTCAGCAAGGACGTCGCGGAAACCAAAGCGCAGCAGGTCAATGACTATTCGCGAGAGTGCGAGCAACCGCTGCTTTGCAATGTGGAAGTAGACAGATAACCGGAAGACTGAATCATGTTGAGCAAAGATCTTGAACTTACTTTGAACAGCGCTTTTTCGGGAGCCCGCAAGAAGCGTCATGAATACATGACGGTAGAGCATCTGCTCCTTGCGCTCCTGGACAACGAAGTTGCCGCAGATGTGCTGCTTGCGTGCGGTGCTGATATTGCCCGACTGCGCACAGAGCTCACCGAGTTCGTAGATTCCACCACACCAGTGATCCCCGAGCCCGAAGCCGGGCGGGAGACACAACCAACGCTGGGCTTTCAGCGCGTTTTGCAGCGCGCAGTATTTCACGTGCAGTCATCGGGCAAGCGCGAAGTGACAGGTGCCAACGTCCTTGTTGCTATTTTCAGCGAACAGGAAAGTCATGCCGTCTATCTGCTGCGCCAGCAGGACATCGCGCGAATCGATGTTGTCAATTACATCACCCATGGCACCTCCAAAGTCCCAGGCCATGACGGTCAGCCTGAATCTCCTCAGCCTCGGGAGAGCGAGGAAGAGGCCCCGGAGCGAGCAGCCAGTGCGTTGGAGAGCTTCGCCACGAATCTGAACGAGCAGGCCCTGCTGGGCAAGATTGACCCCCTGATAGGTCGCGACGAAGAAATCACGCGAGTCATTCAGGTTCTGTCGCGCCGTCGCAAGAACAATCCCTTGCTGGTAGGGGAGTCGGGTGTTGGCAAGACTGCAGTCATTGAAGGTCTGGCCCGGATGATCGTGGAAGATCAAGTGCCGGACATTCTCAGAGGCAACGTAATCTATTCACTGGACCTCGGGTCGCTGCTTGCGGGCACCAAATACCGCGGTGACTTTGAAAAGCGCTTCAAGGCCTTGCTTGGTGAATTGAAGAAAAATCCGAAAGCGATCCTTTTCATAGACGAGATCCATACCATCATTGGCGCTGGCGCAGCATCGGGCGGGGTCATGGACGCTTCCAATCTGCTCAAGCCCGTACTGACATCGGGTGACTTGCGATGTGTAGGTTCCACCACGTATCAGGAATACCGTGGCATCTTTGAAAAGGACCGCGCCCTGTCGCGACGCTTCCAGAAGATCGATGTCAACGAACCAGACGTGGAAACGACCTATCGCATTCTCAAGGGTCTGAAGTCGCGCTTCGAGGAGCACCATGACCTGCGCTACAGTGACAATGCTCTTCGGGCAGCCTCAGAGCTGGCCGGTCGCTACATCAATGATCGCTTCATGCCCGACAAGGCCATCGATGTGATCGACGAAGCTGGGGCCTACCAGCGCCTTCAGCCAGCCAGCAAGCGCAAGAAGTTGATACAGGCCCAGGATATGGAAAAAGTTGTGGCTGCCATCGCGCGCATTCCGCCGAAGCACGTTTCCACTTCAGACACCCGGGCGCTGAAAAATCTGGAAGAGAACTTGCGCATGGTGGTGTTTGGTCAGGACGAGGCTATCGACAATCTGGCATCAGCCATCAAGCTCTCGCGGGCCGGGCTCAATCATCCCGACAAACCAATTGGGTCCTATCTGTTCTCCGGCCCAACGGGTGTTGGCAAGACAGAGGTCAGTCGTCAGCTGGCGAAAATTCTTGGCATCGAGCTGCTGCGTTTCGACATGTCCGAGTACATGGAACGGCACACCGTTTCGCGTCTGATCGGCGCGCCACCCGGCTACGTTGGTTTCGATCAGGGAGGATTGCTGACGGAGGCCATCGCCAAGGCGCCGCATTGCGTGCTGTTGCTGGACGAGATTGAAAAGGCGCATCCGGATGTCTTCAATCTGCTGCTGCAGGTAATGGACCACGGTACCCTCACGGACAACAATGGTCGCAAGGCGGATTTCCGCAATGTCATTCTGATCATGACCACCAACGCGGGTGCACAGGAAATGTCCCGTGCCTCCATTGGTTTCAGCAGACAGAATCACAGTACGGATGGGATGGAAGCCATCAAGAAGATTTTCACGCCTGAGTTCCGCAATCGCCTGGATGCCATAGTCCAGTTCGGCGCACTCACGATAGAGACAATCCGCACCGTGGTAGACAAGTTTCTGGTGGAGCTGCAGGTGCAGCTGGATGACAAGAAGGTGACCCTTCATGTGGATGAATCAGCAAGGGACTGGTTCGTGGAGCATGGCTACAGTGAAACCATGGGGGCGCGACCCATGGGCCGGCTTATTCAGGACAAACTCAAGAAAGCCCTGGCCGAGGAGATTCTCTTTGGCGAACTTGTCGATGGCGGGGAAGTGCAGGTGTCCATCGTCAATGACGAGGTCAAGCTCGCCATTACCGGTCGACGCAGCGCAGAGGAGAGAGTGTTGAGCAAGAGCGAGGGGTGAACCCCTCGCTGGCTTAGCGGGCGCGGTAAGTGATACGGCCCTTGCTGAGGTCGTAGGGTGTCAGTTCCACCTTGACCTGATCGCCGGTCAGAATGCGGATGTAGTTCTTTCTCATCTTGCCGGAGATGTGGGCCGTCACGATGTGGCCATTCTCAAGCTTCACACGAAACATGGTATTGGGCAGTGTATCCACAACCTCACCATCCATTTCGATCTGATCTTCTTTTGCCATCAACAAGCATTCCTGATTTGGTAAACGGGCACTGACTGTGTGCCGGGACAAAAACGTGCGCGCATTTTGCCTCATCCGCGCCGGATAAGCAAAATCTCGCGCAAATCTGCCGCGAAACCGGTTCGATCTGCAGTGCTCATGTCAGCAACAGCCACTTTGTCCCTATCAGCAGCTCCAGCGGACGAAAGTCTGTCTTGTAACGCATCTTGTCGCAGTCCTTGATCCAGTAACCCAGATAAAGGCAGGGCAGGTTGAGTCGCCGGGCCTTCTCTATCTGCCATAGAATCACATAGGTGCCCAATGAGCGTGCAGCCTGAGCGGGATCGAAGAAGGTGTACATCGCTGAGAGGCCGTGGTCGAGCTCGTCCAGTACACACAGCGCCACTACGGATTGTTCGTCATGAAATGCAAAAAAAACGAGTTGTCGGTGTAGTCGCCGCTATGAACGCGCGATATTGCTCGAGGTTTGGCGGAAACATGTCGCCATCGGGATGGCGCTGCGTGATGTAACGGCAGTACAGTTCGAACAATTCCGGGGTATCCGGGGTCGTGATCTGAATACTGCGCAAGTCCTGATTGCGTTTCCACAGGCGCGCGAAACGCTTGTTGTGCGTGAACTCGTGAACTCGCACGCGACAGGAAATGCATGCCTCACAGTGATCGCAGCCCGGGCGGTAAAGATGTGTTCCGCTGCGTCGAAAGCCCGCGGTGACAAGGCGACTGTAAAGCTGGGTACTGACGGGCTGCTCCGGGTCCATGAAGACGGTACGGGCTTCCCTGTCAGCAAGATAACTGCACTCGTGGGCCTTGGTTTGAAAGAATCGCAGCGACTGAATGTCGTCAGAGGTCATCGACACTGATCTCCATCTGCCAGGGGCCCCTTTTGCCCGGCGCATCGCGAAAGTGCTGCAGGTACGTCTGGAACTCGCCCCTCGGCATTTCCCTGGCACCCAGGCTGTACAAGTGTTCGCTGGGCACCTGACAGTCTATGATCTGAAAGTGCCAGGCCTGCAATTGCCGTGTCAGCCAGACAAGAGCTGTTTTTGACGCATTGCTGCGCAGGCTGAACATGGACTCACCGAAAAACAGTTGCCCCATGGCAATGCCATAAAGACCTCCCACCAATTCGCCTTCCTGCCATACTTCCACCGAATGCGCGACAGACAACGCATGCAACTGGCAATAGGACGTCTGCATTTCGGGTGTTATCCATGTGCCCGGGTAGACTTCCCGGATCTGTGCGCAATGGGCAATGACCTTTGCAAAGGCCGTATCAAGGGTGACATGGTAGTGGCCGCTGCGCAGCAGCTTGCGCATGCTGCGGGAAACATGCAGTTCTTCCGGATGCAGCACCATGCGTGTGGAGGGTGACCACCAGAGGATCGGCGGCTCTTGAAACCATGGGAAAATGCCCTGTTCATACGCTTTTACGAGTCGCTCCGGGCGCAGATCGCCGCCGACGGCCAGCAGGCCATCGGGGTCGCGCAGCGCGCGGTTGACTGGGGGAAAGTGCAGCTCGGTCGCACTCAGCCAGGGCAGTTTCGACATGGTCTTGCGCCTCGCAGGCTGGGCGTCAGTTGTCGAGGAACTTCTCGGCATCCAGTGCGGCCATGCAGCCGAAGCCCGCCGAAGTGATGGCCTGGCGATAAATGTGGTCGGCGATGTCACCTGCGGCGAATACCCCCGGCACGCTTGTCTGTGTTGCATTGCCATTGATGCCGCTGTGAATCACGACATAGCCGTTGTGCAGCTCCAGCTGGCCTTCAAAGATATCTGAATTGGGTTTGTGGCCGATGGCGATGAATACGCCGTCGACGTTCAGGGCTTTCTGACTGCCGTCCCCGGTACTGGCTATTCGCAGGCCGGTGACGCCCATTTCGTCTCCAAGTACTTCTTCCAGGGTATGGTTCCATTCTATCGTGATCAACCCGGATTTGACTTTCTCGAACAGCTTGTCCTGCATGATCTTTTCGGCCCGCAGGAAATCGCGTCGATGGACCAGGGTGACATGCGAAGCGATGTTGGACAGGTAAAGCGCTTCCTCGACAGCGGTATTGCCGCCTCCGACAACAGCGACAGGCTTGTTGCGGTAGAAGAAGCCGTCACAGGTGGCACAGGCGCTGACACCTTTGCCCATGAACGCCTGCTCCGAAGGCAGGCCAAGGTATTGTGCGGAGGCTCCGGTAGCGATGATCAGCGCATCACAGGTATACACCGTAGAGTCGCCCCAGAGGGTGAAGGGTGTCTTGCTCAGATCGGTTTTCTGAATGTGGTCGAACACGATCCTGGTGTCGAAGCGTTCTGCGTGAAGGCGCATTCTTTCCATCAGGGCCGGGCCCTGCAGGCCTTCGACGTCGCCGGGCCAGTTGTCGACATCTGTCGTGGTGGTCAGCTGACCGCCCTGGATCATCCCGGTGATGACGACTGGCCGGAGGTTGGCGCGGGCTGCATAGACAGCGGCGGTATAGCCGGCAGGCCCGGAGCCGAGAATGATCAAACGGTGGTGCTGTACATCGCTCATGAGTTGCTGATTCCTGTATGCTCTCGGGGTACTTGGGTTGCAGATGGGGTCGTGAGGCTTCAATTGAAAGACCGCCTGATCAACTGGCGGCTATTCTAGTGGATAAGCACGCCTTGCTCATGCAATTTTTCAATCCGCGCAGACATGCTGTGGCGGTGGATGCGCGGTTTGCGGCAGTGGAAAAATTGATTATGATGACGCCGGTGAAAAACTAGAATTTGATGCAATATGAATTTGCAGGTATTTGAAAAGTTTGAAAAATAAATCAAACAAGAAAGTCGATAAAGAACAGCAGCTTAGTTCTGTGACGCAACGCATCGTGCGCGAAGGCACCCTGATCCTGAGTTTTCTGGCCGGGCTGTTTTTGTTCATTGCCTTGATCAGCTACTCGTCGACTGACCCAGGCTTTACCACAACAGGCTCAGGTGATGAGGTCAACAACCTGGTCGGTCATATTGGTGCCTGGATTGCTGATCTGCTTTATCAGCTGTTCGGCTATTTCGCCTATCTGTTTCCCCTCGCTCTCGGCCTGAAAGCCGTTTCTCTGCTGCGCCAGCCACAAGTGCCTCAGGAAGTATTTTCCTGGCCCATGTTTGCATTGAAGCTGGCAGGGATCGTGCTGCTGGCCGTGGGGGCCTGTGCACTGGCCACCATGCATTTCGAGATTGACCAGAGCCTGCCCTGGCTGGCTGGTGGCGTAATTGGTTCCATGATGGTGGATGTGACAGTGCCTGTGTTCGCCGTCATCGGAAGCACATTGTTGTATTTCGCTATTTTCCTGTTGGGCCTGACGATAGCCGTCGAGATTTCGTGGCTGCGCGTTGTAGATCAGACGGGTTTCCTGACGCTCTCCCTGTTTGGTCTGGTGCGGCGCTCCCTAGGGGGTTGGCTGGAGAAGCAGAAGGAGCAGAGTGATACCCGGCAGATTCTGGAGACTCGCAAACGGGCCCTGGATGTGTACATCGAAAAGGAAAAGACCCGTGTGCCGCCGACCATTGCGGCTGCGCCGAAAGCGCCTTCCGTAAAAAGCGCCCGCGTCGAGAAAGAGCGGCAGGGACGTCTTTTTACGGCTCCCAATCCAGGCGACCTCCCTGCCATTTCGCTGCTGGATGAGTGGACCGGAATTACCAAGGCTGGTTTCTCGAAAGAGTCCCTGGAGGCCATGTCCCGGCTGTTGGAGCTCAAGCTGAATGACTTTGGTATCGAGATACAGGTAACTGCCGTAAACCCCGGTCCGGTGATCACGCGTTTCGAAGTGCAGCCTGCCCCTGGCATCAAGGCCAGCCGCATCACCGGGCTTGGCAAGGATCTGGCCCGCTCGCTGGCACTGGTAAGCGTGCGTGTGGTGGAGGTCATTCCCGGAAAGACAGTGATCGGCATCGAAATTCCCAATGAGCACCGCGAAATGATCATGCTTAGCCAGGTGCTGGCCTCACCTGACTTCGACAAGTCCGGCTCACCGGTAAGCATGGCCCTGGGCCACGACATCGTTGGCAAACCCGTGATTGTGGACCTGGCAAAGATGCCCCACCTGCTGGTCGCCGGCACCACTGGTTCGGGCAAGTCTGTGGGTATCAATGCCATGATCCTGAGCCTGCTTTTCAAGTCCACACCGCAGGAAGTGCGCATGATCATGATCGACCCCAAAATGCTGGAGCTTTCGGTATATGACGGCATTCCTCATCTGCTGACCCCGGTGGTCACCGACATGAAGGATGCGGCCAATGCCCTGCGCTGGTGTGTGGCCGAAATTGAGCGCCGCTACAAATTGATGTCTGCACTGGGTGTTCGCAACCTGGCCGGTTACAACAAGAAGGTTACAGATTCGACCAAGGCCGGACAGCCAATTCTGGACCCTCTCTGGCGCCCCGACCCGATGCAGCTGATCGAGGAACAGCAGCCGCCGGTGCTCGAATCGCTGCCAGTCATCGTTGTGGTCGTCGACGAACTCGCCGACATGATGATGGTCGTCGGCAAGAAGGTGGAGGAGTTGATCGCCCGGATCGCGCAGAAGGCCCGTGCGGCCGGAATCCATCTGATCCTCGCAACGCAGCGACCATCGGTGGATGTGCTGACCGGCCTGATCAAAGCGAATATTCCGACGCGCCTGTCATTCATGGTGCAGTCCAAGATCGACTCCCGCACGATTCTGGGAGAGGGCGGTGCTGAGCAGCTGCTCGGTCATGGTGACATGCTGTTCCTCCCTCCCGGTGGCGGTGTTGCAACGCGTGTCCACGGAGCGTTCGTCAGCGACGAGGAAGTGCATCGTGTGGTAGCAGACTGGAAGTCCCGCGGCGAACCTGTATACATCGACGAGATTACCCAGGGAGCAGACGAACGCGACTACGGTGGCGGCGGCAGTGACGACGAGGGAGAGGGTGGCGAAGAGGATGATGCGCTGTATGACGAGGCGGTGGCATTCGTGACCGAGTCGCGCAAGGCATCCATATCAGCCGTGCAGCGCAAACTGCGAATCGGCTACAACCGCGCGGCACGCATGATCGAAGCCATGGAATCAGCAGGAGTCGTCTCCGCCATGAGCAGTAACGGCAGTCGTGAAGTCATCGCCCCACCCCCACCACGTTAGCCAGGATCCCCCATGTCGCCGAAGCGAAAATTTCTCCTGCGTTTCCTTTGCGTGCTCACGGTCATGCATGTTTCCGCTGTCAGTACCGTTCATGCCCAGGACGAGGCCGCCGTGCAGCTGAACGGTTTGCTCAGCAATATTCAGACTTTTCAGGCCGATGTGCGTCAATTGATTGTCGAATCCACAGGCGGTGTGCTGGAGGAGAGCTTCATCAAATTCAAACTCAAGCGCCCTGACGGCTTCTATTGGGAAACACTGGAACCCTATCCGGAACTCATCGTCACCGATGGCGCCACCCTCTGGAATTATCAGCCGGATCTGTTGCAGGTCACCATTGAAGACTGGGAGTCCGAGCGCTCAGAGCTCGCAGCGCAACTGCTCAATGGCCGCATTGATGAGATCGAAGCGGACTACTTCATCACCGGTGGCGACATCGGCAACGGTTCGGCCTGGGAATTCGTGCTTGAGCCGGTGGATCCCGCGAGTCTTTATGAGCGCGTGACGCTGTATTTCCGCGAGGGGCGACTCGACGCTATCCATGTGGACAATGGCAATGGGCAGCGCACGTTCTGGGAGTTCTTCGAACACATTCTTGATGAGCCTCTGGCGGACGATGTGTTCTTGTTCGTTGCACCCGAAGACATCGAAGTGCTGGACAATCGCAGCGCCCCCTGAGGATGACCATGACAACTGGCGTGACGGTATCGCTGTTTGCCGATGATGAGGACCTGGAGGCGTCGCCAGAGCATCTCGTGAACATGGCAACTCAGCCATTGGCCGCGCGCATGCGTCCGCAGCAACTTGCCGACTTCATCGGACAGGAACATCTACTGGCCCCCGGCAAGCCACTGGGCGAGGCAATCCGGAGAGGGATGCCGCACTCCATGATTCTGTGGGGGCCGCCAGGTGTTGGCAAGACCACACTGGCACGCATGCTTGCCAAGTCCAGTGGTGGTCACTTCGAGAGCCTTTCTGCAGTCCTTGCCGGGGTCAAGGACATTCGCGCCGCAGTGGAGCGCGCCGAGACTCGCAAGCGCGCCAACGGGATGGGCACGGTGCTGTTCGTGGATGAAGTGCACCGTTTCAACAAGAGTCAGCAGGATGCGTTCCTGCCCCATGTGGAGGATGGCACGCTGATCTTTGTGGGAGCCACTACCGAGAATCCGTCGTTCGAACTGAACAATGCGTTGCTGTCGCGAGCGCGAGTCTATCTGCTGCGCTCCCTTGACGATGCCGATCTGCTGCGCGTTATCGAGCAGGCGCTGCATGATCGCCAGCGCGGGCTGGGTAACCGGGCTATCGTGCTTGCCGATGCCGCAGCTCTGCGCCTGGCAGTAGCCGCGGATGGCGATGCCCGTCGCGCGTTGAACCTTCTGGAGATCGCCGTTGATCTGGCGTCAGAGCACGAGAGTGTGCTGAACATCGATCTGGGTGTTGTGGAGTTGGTGCTGCAGGGCAGCGCGCGACGATTCGACAAAGGCGGGGACGTTTTCTACGAACAGATATCGGCCCTGCACAAAGCGGTTCGTGGCTCCAGCCCTGATGCAGCACTGTACTGGCTGGTGCGCATGCTCGATGGGGGTTGTGATCCCTTGTATATCGCACGCCGACTTGTTCGCATGGCCAGTGAAGACATCGGCAATGCCGACCCGCGGGCATTGCAACTGGCGCTGCAGGCCTGGGATGCGCAGACGCGGCTTGGCAGCCCGGAAGGTGAACTTGTAATCGCCCAAGCCGCGCTTTACCTGGCCTGCGCTCCAAAGAGCAACGCGGTTTACGCGGCGTTCAATCAGGCACGGGCTGATGTCCAGAACGGTCCTTCTCTGGAAGTTCCCGCGCATTTGCGCAATGCGCCGACGGACTTGTTGAAGTCCCTGAACTACGGTTCTGACTACCGCTACAGCCATGACGAGCCGGGAGCGTATGCGGCTGGAGAAAATTATTTTCCGCCACAGCTGCAGGATACCCGTTATTATTTCCCCACCGAAAATGGCCTGGAACTGAAGATCCGCGAGAAACTGGAAACTTTGCGCGAGAGGGATCGTCTGAGCTCACGCCAGCGCTATGCCGGCGACACGCAACACAGGAAGTCAGAATGATGGTGTATTCTCTTGCCGTTGCCGCAGGTGGTGCGCTCGGAGCCTTGTCACGCTATTGGCTGATGCTCTGGGTGGCTGCGCTGGGTGCCACGCGTTTTCCCTGGGGTACCTTGCTGGTGAACGTGCTCGGCTCCTGCGCGATCGGCGTGCTCTATGTGCTGATCAGTGAAAAACTGGTACTCACTGAACACTGGCGGGCACTGCTGGTGGTGGGTTATCTGGGTGCTTTCACGACGTTTTCCACGTTCTCGATAGATGCCCTGCTGCTGCTTCAGGAAGGGCGGGTGCTGCCAGCAGCGGCCTACGTGGGAGGCAGTGTACTTCTGTGTCTGACCGGTGCCTGGCTTGGCATGATGCTGATGCGGGCGCTCTGAACAACGCGATTTTGATGACTACGAAACAGGAACTATAGACTCCATGCTGGATCCGAAATGGTTGCGCACAGAACCCGAAAAACTGGCGGCTTTGCTGAATAAAAAACACTTTTCTTTGGACATCGCGCAAGTCAACGCGCTGGACGTTCGCCGTCGTGAATTGCAGCAGGAAACTGAAAAACTGCAGAACGAGCGCAATGTGCGCTCCAAGCTCATTGGGCAGGCCAAGGCCTCCGGGCAGGACGTCGCTCCGCTGATGGCAGATGTAGCCACGCTGGGGACGTCACTGGAAGAGAACAAGAAGGCACTGGCCGAGGTGCAGGATGCTTTCAACGATTTGCTGATGCGCATCCCGAACGTGCCACAGGAATGTGTCCCTGACGGCCTTGATGAACATGGCAATGTGGAATTGCGCAGCTGGGGCAGTGCGCGCCAGTTCGATTTCGAGATCAAGGATCACGTTGCCCTTGGTGAAGCGCTTGATGCCCTGGATTTCCCGGCTGCCACCAAACTGACCGGTGCTCGATTCGTCGTGCTGCATGGCAGCACCGCGCGTCTTCACAGGGCACTGATCCAGTTCATGCTTGACCTGCACACGCGCGAGCATGGATATCAGGAAGTGTACGTGCCCTACATCGTGAACCGAGAGTCTTTGCTGGGTACGGGCCAGCTTCCCAAGTTCGCCGAAGACTTGTTCCGGCTGGAAGGAGACAATGAGTACTACCTGATTCCAACCGCCGAAGTTCCGGTGACAAATCTGGTCCGCGACAGCATCGTACCGGCTGAGAAAATGCCGCTCAAGTTTGTCTGCCACACCCCGTGTTTTCGCAGTGAGGCGGGCAGCTATGGCCGCGACACCAGGGGCATGATCCGCCAGCACCAGTTCGAGAAAGTGGAGCTCGTGCAAATGGTCAGGCCGGAAGAATCCGACGCTGCACTGGAAGCGCTGACTTCACATGCCGAAAAGGTGCTCCAACTGCTGGGCCTGCCTTATCGCGCCATGCTGCTTTGCGGCGGCGACATGGGGTTCAGCGCAGCTCGCACCATCGATCTGGAAGTCTGGCTGCCCTCGCAGAACTGCTATCGCGAAATTTCCTCCTGCAGCGCGTTCGAGGACTATCAGGCTCGCAGGATGCAGGCGCGCTGGCGCAATCCTGAAACGGGAAAACCCGAACTACTGCATACTTTGAACGGCTCGGGCCTGGCAATTGGCCGAACTCTGGTGGCTATTCTGGAGAATTTCCAGAATGCGGATGGCTCAATCACCATCCCGCAAGTGCTGCGTGGTTATATGGGTGGAATGGAACGTCTTGTCTGAGACAAGGCGCTGCCTGCAATATCACATTCTGTGGAGACACACTGCATGCAGTTCCTGCCTGTATTCCTGAACGTTCGCGCACAAAACTGCCTGGTGGTGGGCGGCGGAGACGTCGCCTACCGCAAGGCCGTGTTGCTGGATCGCGCGGGAGCTCGACTGCGCGTGGTGGCCCCCGAGATTGAAGCCCAGCTGCAAGCGCTGGTGATCGCGGGGGCAGGGGAGATGTGCTTGCGCGAGTTTCACGACAGCGACCTGGAGGGGGTATTTCTGGCCGTTGCCGCGACCGATGACGAAGAGGTCAATGCGGCCGTTTCCGTGGGTGCCAAGGCCCGGGGTCTGCCGGTCAATGTGGTGGACAAGCCTTCACTTTGCAGTTTCATCGTGCCCGCCATTGTCGATAGATCCCCCGTGGTGATCGCAATTTCCAGTGGCGGTGCGTCGCCGATTCTGACGCGCAAACTCAAGGAAAAGCTCGAGACCATGATCCCTGCCGGTTACGGGCGACTGGCCCTGTTGCTCGGCAGTTATCGTGGCCGTGCCAAGAGTGTCATTGCTGATTTCAAACGCCGCACGCGCTTTTGGGAGGCATTGCTGGCAGGTCCGTTTCAGGAAATGGTCCTGGCGGGTAAAGAGGACGAGGCACGCAGACACATTGAACAACAACTCGCGCTTTCCGAGCATCTGGATATTCGCGGGGAAGTTTTTCTTGTCGGTGCAGGCCCTGGCGATCCCGATCTGCTGACCTTGAAGGCACTGCGTTTGATGCAGGAAGCCGATGTGGTGTTGTACGACCGTCTGGTGTCGAAGGAAATTCTGCAAAGAATCCGCCCTGACGCTGAAAAAATCCATGTCGGCAAAGAGCGGGCAAACCACACGCTGCCGCAGGAGCAGATCAATGAGATGCTGGTGCGTCTTGCCCTGGAGGGCAAGAAGGTCCTGCGATTGAAGGGCGGAGATCCCTTCATTTTCGGGCGCGGCGGCGAGGAAATCGACTCGCTTGCCGAAGCGCGGATCCCTTTTCAAGTAGTGCCCGGCATCACAGCCGCTTCTGGCTGTGCCTGTTATGCGGGGATTCCTCTCACGCATCGCGATTGTTCGCAATCCGTGCGCTTCGTGGCAGGCCACCTGAAGAACGACAGTCTGGACCTTGACTGGCCTGAGCTGGCCAAAGACAACCAGACTGTGGTGTTCTACATGGGATTGGTGGGGCTCGACATGATCTGCGCACAGCTGATTGCACACGGCATGCCGGACACCATGTCGATTGCATTGGTGCAACAGGGCACAACTGCCAATCAGAAAGTGCTTACGGGCACACTGGCCACCATGCCTGCCATTGTGAAATCGGCTCAGGTAAAGGCGCCTACCATCATTGTCGTAGGTCGCGTGGTGGAATTGCAGTCTCGCTATGCGTGGTTTCGAAAATCGGCCCTGATCACAGGGCCGGAATCGCAGGACGCGTTCTCTTGAGAGAGCGCTTGCGCTGTCAAACTATCAAGTCGTAGTCGCGGCGCAAAATGTCGAGAATTTCCTGTCGCGGGTTGTCAGACAATTCGATGCTTTTGCCAACGATCTTTGCGGCGATATCGAGATAGGTGCGCGAGACCTGCATCAGAATCTCTTCTGGCAGGGCGTTGTCGCGCGCCAGTGCAGCGCGTTCGGGCATGCGATCCTTGTTGAGGAGAATATCCGGATCGGGAAAGTAGCTCAGCAGTTGCTGACGGAATTCTTCCTTGGACTTCTCTATGACTTCGCCAGTGCGATACGATGGACCATCCCAGATGCGCGAAGAATCCGGTGTGCCCACCTCATCCATGTATATCAGCTTTTCGTGCCCCTGCTTGTCCGTGACGTAGCCGAACTCAAACTTGGTATCGACGAACACCTGGTCAAGCTTTTCCAACGCCGTGCTGATGAGCCCGAAGCCTTCCCGAAGCAGCTTTTCGTAAAGGTCGATGTCCTGCAGATTGCGAAAGTTGAACGCTGCGAAGTTGTGCTCGATGTCCTGTCGCGTGATGTTCACATCGTCAGACTCTGGAACGCCGGGAATGCCGCGCAGGATCCCTTTGGTTGATGGAGTGATGAGCAGCTCCGGCAGGCGTTGATCTTTCTTCAGCCCGTCAGGAATAGTAATCCCACAGAACTCGCGCTCGCCTTTGCTGTATGAGCGCCACATGGAGCCAGTGATGTACTGGCGGCAGATGGCTTCGATCATCACTGGTCTGGCTTTCTGCACAATCCACACGAACGGGTGGGGAATCTCGAGAATGTGACTGTCAGCAAGCCCTTGTTCCTTGAACATTCCGAACCAGTGATTGGAAATTGCATTCAATGCCGCACCTTTGCCGGGCACACCATTTAGCCCCCCTACGCCATGCCAGATGCAGTCGAAAGCGGAGATACGATCGCTGATCACCATGATGGCCAACGGTGCATCAGGTGCAACGTCATAGCCGCGCTCTTGTATCAGGCGTTTGCTGTCTTTCTCAGTGAGCCAGTAAACGGAGCGGACCTTGCCACTGTGCACTGGTTTGTCAGTGCGGATCGGCAAGTCGTTGTTGATGGCAAGTACGCGGTCAGCGAGGCTTCTGGCAGTGCTCATTGAAAGAATCCTGTGGGTCTGTTGCAGTGATCGGGGGGTGAATTTGACGAGCGCGAATCATAGCAGAAAGCCTTTCATGCGCCACGGATGTGCACTCTCAGAAGCAATTTTCGGGGCGGGGCAGGCCGGCTATTTTCGCGCCAAGCAGTGCCGGATTGCCGGGAAAAAGCGTCAACAGATAGACGCTGCGTCCCTTGTCCGGCCCCAACTTTCGAGACGTGAATTTGACCAGTGCGCGCATCGCCGGAGACAGGCCATGTGCTGCGTAGAACTCGCGCAGCAGGAGAATGATCTCCCAGTGCGCAGCGCTCAGCTGCAGTGACGCAGCACTGGCCAGGCCTGCGGCAACGTCTTCGTCCCAGTCCTCCAGACAGCGCAGATATCCGTCCTCGTCCAGCTCGATCCTGCGTTGATCCTTCAGCAACAGGCAGTTCATGTGCAGGGTTCCATAGATGTTCAGAACCAGTGAACGGATTGCCGGTGAGCACAGGCAAGAGCGACGAATCCGGTATGGTCGACCGCCGATATGAAGTCAGGCAAAGCATTCTCGGCGACTCCTCGTGCTGTCAGGTCATCGCGCAGAACACAGCACTGCAACCCTGAAAGTTCGCAGCCTTGCCCCGCGGCCAAATCCTCAAGCGTGCGGACATTGTAGATGCCGTCCTCGATCAGCAGGATGCAGTCGCCCGCGCGCGCAACGCGCAGGCACGAAGACAGCAGATCAGAATTCAGGGAATGTTTGTTGACTGTATGCAGGGTTGTCACAGCGTGAATACCACATCGGATTGGCGAATGATTTCGGCGATCTTGTCTGCATCACAAAGCATGACTTCGATAGCCAGCTGATCTGGTAACAAGCCGCGCCGCGTTAGTGAGTCCTGTTCCGCATAAACCTTGTCGACATCATAAAGGGGCAGTGCTGCCAGCGCAGCACTCAGGTCTTTTGCATGGATATTGCCAGCCTGTTGGTTGGGCAGCAGCTGCAGTACGCCTTCATCCATGAAGACCAGTGTCACGTTCTGGTCGAAAACCGCCGCGGACAGCACCATGTCCAGGCATGCCTTTGCGTAGCCGCTGCCGTAAGGTGACCGGCGACTGATGAAGGTGAGATTCCTGCGTCCGCTCGCATTGCTGGTCATCGTGTTCAGGCTCCGAAGCTGATGACGCGGTCGGACTTCAGGCTGGCATCCACCAGTTGCCCCAGGCCCGACAGCACCACACTTTCCATGAGATTGCCGCCGGTGCGCTCATAGCGCACGGCTTCTCTGGTGTCGAGAACACCGCGCTTGAGTGCCGAGGAAACGCAGCTAACTGCATCGATTTCATGTTCGAGTATCAAAGCGTTCCAGGCCCTTACCAGATCGTACTCATCCTGTGCCGGCACACTGAATGCACTTGTGTTGTGGACGCCATCATAAAAGAAGAATACACGCACAATTTCGTGGCCCTGCTCCAGTGCGGCCTGTGCAAACCGCAGAGCACTCAGAGAGGCCTGGCTGGAGTAGGGAGCTGCGTAGAGGACGATTGTGAATTTCAAGGCGTGCGCTCCGTTGCCGAGCTTCAGAAATGAAAAGCCCCGATCAGGACCGGGGCTTTCGATGACTGGCCGTTCTTGCCTGCTTACTCGTCGCCAGAGAAGGCAGTCAACAGGTGTATCAGGCTCATGAACAGGTTGTAGATTGACACAAACAGCGTGATTGTGGCGAGGATATAGTTACGCTCGCCCCCATTCACGATCTGGCCAGTCTGGTGCAGGATGATTGCACTGGAGAACAGCATGAAGCCGACTGATATGGCCAGTTGCAGCGCAGGAACCTTCACGAAGATACCCAGAATCATCGCCGCCAGCAGTACAAACATCCCTGCGGTGATAAAGCCGTTCAGGAAGGAAAAATCCTTGCGCGACACCAGGGCATAGCCAGACAGACCCAGGAATATAAAGGCTGTACCACCAAGGGCAGTCGTCACGACCTGACTTCCGGCGCTGGTGGACATTAGACCACCAATCAATGGGCCAGTGCCGTAGCCAATGAAACCGGCAAAGGCAAACATGGTCAGAAGACCCCAGGCACTCTTTGCCAGAGCGTGAGTGGCGAACAGCAGCCCGTAAACGCCAATGATGTACATCCAGATGTTCATGGGGGCCGCATTGGTGCTCACGAACGCCATCAATGCACTGAAGGCGAGCGTCATGCCCAGCAGCATGTAAGTATTCTTGAGAACCTTGTTGACTGCGAGAACCGATTCACCGGTATGCGCAACATCCATTACATCAAACTGACTCATAGTGATCTCCGTTGTGTCTCTTTGCTGTTGAAGTCTGTAAACAAGACTGCAGGTGGCTCGCCAAAACTGCTCCTGCACGTCAGGGATATGAGGTCAAACCCTCGATATTTCAATATCCTTGGACCATCAGACCGGCGAGGGCCATGATACATTGCAAGTCTTCAAAAGCAATCCCTTCCGCGCCGAGCCTGCGCTGCAGCTATTCTGTGGTTGACTGAACTTCATTTTTCAGTAAGATTGGCCCCCGTCGCGGAGGGGTGGCAGAGCGGTTGAATGCACCGGTCTTGAAAACCGGCGAGGGTGTGAGCCCTTCGAGAGTTCGAATCTCTCCCCCTCCGCCACTATACTAATTAAATCAATAACTTAGACAGAAGTTAAAGATTTAACCATCTTAATACCTATCAAAAAATAAATGCACATAAAAACCCGCCTAAACTTGAGCAGGCTTGTCGGCTTTTGAGTGGTCAACAAATCCCGGACATGGTTTTAGATAGTTTCTCAGCCTTTGCCGGTTGCAAGCTTTTGTTGTACGCGTGTGACCTGACCTAGTTGCAATAGTCCATCAGATATATCCCAAGATCCCCTTTTGCCTGCGCTTCATTTCTGTATCCCAGCGCCGGAACCCGCTCAGTGGCAAGCCCCCGATAATCTTGACACTCCCCCCTGACCATCAACGTACAGGGACAAGATTGGGGCAAGGCTAGGTGATAATGGTAATATTGACCTCCCGACGTCCCCCCGGCATTGTTGGCCATTGAACACCTCGTTGACGGTGGCAAGATAAGCGCCTAAGTTGGTGTCCAGATTTATTGAACCACTTCATATCAAACCCGTTGCGCAGGAGAATAAAATTATGGAAACCGCAAGGAAGTCCAGTAACAACAAGATCTACCTGTATTCCGGAATTGCCTTCTTCGGGATCATCATCGCTGCCGCCGTTGCCTTCTATATCTACTCCATGATCTGCCCTTGCGAGCGTACGCCGGGAGGAATTCTGTTCGGCGAACGCATCAATGAGCCAGTAAGCGATTGGAGCCATGTAAACGAAGTGGAAAACTGTGAGCTGCAAATTGCTGCTGGAATTCGTCCTCATTCATTGACGCTGAACTGCTGGGCGACCCCGGAAGGAGTACTTTTCGTAGGATGCATGTCCTGTGACAACAAGTATTGGGGGTATCAGGTTGGACCGAATGAAAAAGGATACATTCGAGTAGCCGGCCGCGTTTATCCGGTCACTGTCAATCGCATCGAAGATCCTGCTGAAATGGACAATATTTGGCTATCCCGTTTCTACAAGCTGGGCTTACTCAGTACGGAGCCGGTTAATGAAGAGCCAAGAGCCGAAGGCTGGTGGGCATTCAGCGTTGTCTCCCGTCCATCCTGACAGCGTGATTACTATAACCAAAAAAAGAGGTACAGAAACTCGACCAATTCTTGAACGAAGCAGGATTCATCCAGCGACAAGATGGAAGGTGCTGTATGGTGCCGGGCTGGAAAGCGGCTTTATTACAATTGTAAAAAGTGTTTTGGCGCTTATTCGGCCAACGCATTCCTCCCGTTGTTCAAGCGATCACGTATTGAGGAGTCACTTTGACCTTGTACGCCTGGGAATGTTCTTGAAGCGTGTTCCTGGACAGCCTTGCCGACGCCAAGCGTGATGCTGGTTTAAAACGTGAGGAAAAACAAGGACTTTCGAGGCTATTACTTCGTATTGAAACTTGGGTCGGTATTGGGTCGGTCGAAGGGGTCAGCGCGGGGAGTGCGTCGGCGAGGCCCCAACAAAAGCAAGGCCTTATGGGAAGTGCGCAAGCTTGGAGCAACGGACAGAAGATCCGAGCAACCCCTCCCGGTCAGCCCGGGGCGGCCGCCTTGCGGGCCTTCTCCGTCAGGACATAGTGGCGCGACTTGCCCTCCATCCTCTGAACCAGCCCTTGGTCCATCAGGGCCGCCAAAAGGAACCCCGCCGTATTCACGCTCTTCCCCCGGAACAGTCCCCGCAGAGTGATCGAGGTGAACCGGTCCGAGGCGTTGCAGGCGGCGAATATCCGGCTCCACGCCACCCACTCCTGAGAGAAGAACCCTCCGGCATTGTTGGCCACTATGCGAAAGTAGGTCTCCTTGGCTTCATCACTGCCGATCTCGTAGTCCAGGACCCCCGTGTCGGACAGGCTGGGGCAGAAGCCCTTCCGGAGGACCTTTACGGCGATAGGGGCGGCTTCGGGGGTCTTGGCGGGGTTGACTGAGGGGGTCGGCCGGGCTTTGGCGGCGGGGGGCGTCGGGGAGGAGTTGGCGGGGGTGGCTTTCGCGGGCTTGGATCGGGATGGGGCGGCTTTCGAGGTCATGGGTGATTCTCCTGAATTGGATTGAGGGGGACACTTGAGGTAAGCACCCGAAACCGATATGGTCCGGGGGGTGCGGGGGTTATTCATATAAGATGGTGAAAAAGCCGCAAACATAAAAACAGGGATTCAACGACAAGGACGCAAGCCGCTATGCCTATACCCGATTTTCAGACCGTCATGCGTCCCGTCCTTGAGGTTGTCAGTGATGGTGTCCCCCATGCGCTGTCGCAAGTGCGCGAGGACGTTGCCAACAGCTTCGGGCTGACTGAAGACGAGCGTCGCGAACGCATCACCTCCGGCACCCAAACCACCATCAACTCACACTGGGCAACTCAGAGCAGAGTTGAAGAAAATGGGTCGGCCTATCGGCCCCTATGACGAAATGATCGCTGGGCACGCTCGTTCGCAAGGCCTGGTGGTTGTCACCAACAATATCAAGCAGTTCGAGAATGCACCGGGTATTCGGCTGGAGAACTGGCACAACACCAAAAGCTAATTGGCGCACGGCACCAAAAGCTAAAAGCGGTACGACGCGGGGGCATTCAGGAACATTGGCCGTGCAGACGGCGGTGACGGGGATTGAGTATGTTTGAGGTGCGCGCATGAGGCGTTTCCAATGTAATGAAAAAGTATCCGTGCAGCGCACTCGGTATCGATTCGCTGTCCATATCCTGACTGTGATCGTACTGTCTGTCAGCCCGATGACGCTCGTTGCCCAGGAAGCAGAATCGAATGACACGTCTTTCGAACTCGACGTGATGACATTCAATATTCGAACTTCGGATGGACAGGACGGCGATAACATTTGGCCGCTGCGCAAAGAGCTTGTGGTCGAGACCATGCGAGCCTTCGACCCTGACGTCCTCGGTCTCCAGGAGGCTCTCACGGTGCAGATTGACTTTCTTCAGTCGGAAATGCCCGAGTACCGATGGTTGGGCGTCGACCGCGGTCTGAACGGAGGCGTTGGGCTGAGCGAGGCGACTCCGATCTTCTACAAGCACGAGGTGCTGGTGCCACTAGAATCTGGCACCTTCTGGCTCGCGGACGATCCGAATCCTCCTGCGCAACCCGGTCGGGGCGCCCGCATAGTCACCTGGGCTCGCTTCCACCATCTCGAGACTCGCCGACAGTTCTACGTCTACAACACGCATTTCACGATACGTGGCGGCCCTCGTCAGATCCAGGCCGCAGAACAGATCAATGCGCACATCTCGCAACATCCTCCCGAGAGCGTGGTAGTGGTGATGGGTGACTTCAACGCCATAGCAGAAACAAGCGAGACGTGGCACGCCGCGACGCGCGATGGCCTCAGGGATGCCTGGCAAGTTGCAGAAAAGCGGGAGGGACCGCCACTGACGTCGAACGGTTTTGGCCCACCGCCGCAGGGGCGCGAGGGCCGTATTGACTGGATACTGGTCGGTGGGCTCATCGCAGTGGAGCGAGCCGTCACGGTGCTGCACAGCGCGGACGGGCGATGGCCGTCGGACCATTATCCCGTGGCAGCGGAGCTGGTCATACCGTCTCGGTAGGCTAACGACAAATCCCGCACAAGGCGCTACGAAGCCGGCTGCCAACTGCTTGAATCCGAAGGATTTTTCGAGAAACTTCTGAAGAAATCTGGTGGGCCCACCTGGACTTGAACCAGGGACCAACGGATTATGAGTCCTACGCTAACTAATTCTCCCAACTCGCAACAACTGCCTGCTATAGTTAAGTAATTGAATAATAGTACTTTATCTTCGGTGGTCAATGGCCATTAGTTGTATCGAGTTGGTGGGCAGTGTCCCGCGAGTGTCCCATGGGCGGGTAGAGCGGTCTCTGGCAGCCTTGCGGCTAGCTTTTGATCTTCAATTCCTCCAAAACTCC
>CAMCRC010000016.1 GCA_945877175.1 Klebsiella pneumoniae
GCTATCCCTGACAACATCTTCCACCACGTTGAGGACGGTATCGTGTCGCAGATCGCCGACCACTGCCGTACTGATGACGCGGGGCCTGGAAGCGGGAGTGGTTGCGATGGTGTAGCGAAGGGTCTTGGTTTCACCGGCAGCAAAATCGCCCAACACACAGTTCAACACTTTCTGGCCGCCCACTGTGCCCTGCCGGCAACCATTTGCAGCGCTCACCAGGGTGCTGTTCTCAAGTACGAAATAGAAGTTCACGCCCAGGGCTTCATGCCGCTCAGTACTGATATTGCGGAAGGTGGCCACCACCTCGGCCGTGCCCCCTGCCAGAACACTGCCCGAACCAGCCACCTGACTGATCTTCAGATTGCCCGCATGGATGCCGGCAGTTCTGGCCGCAATCGAAAGCCCCGCGTCCTGTTCGTTGCCGAGTCGCAATGGCATTGTCTTCACGGGAAGCACTGGCAGGGCGACCGCTGCAGGCGCCGCGCGTTCCGGAATGACGAAATCCTGTTGCAGGGCGGCAGAGGGGAGGCCCTCCGACTGGTAGACCCACCCCAGATAATTGCCCGCGGACTCCTGACGGCTGACTTGCAGATGCCAGACCTGCGCCCCGATTTCGGCATAGGCAAAGACATCCCGCTGGCTGGCTGTCAATACGAACGGGGTCTGCTCTGCGTAGCCCGACAGCTCGCCACGCAACGATCGGTCACCATTGAGCAGCAGCGTCTCGGAACGGATCTGCAATGCCGTGAACTGTGTGTTGCCTGCCACCTGCCGCACCGGAACGGACACTGCGACGCCAGCCTGCAGCGCCGCCAGCACGCGAGCATCCATGACCACTGGCACTGCCACGTTGGCATAAGCTGGCAATGCGGGCATCTGTGTGGATACGGTTTCGAGAACCCGCCACAGGGGCGGCTGCACTGACTGTGCAAAAGCGGCATTGGCAAGCATCAGGAAACTCCCGATGAACACCAGAACAGGCGACGCAGAACGTCGGCTCAATCGCCGCAGGAATTTGTCGGACATACAGTGAACAGACTCTTTGCAAAGATCAGGGGTTCATTATGCTGCCGCGTGGGAATATTTTCCACATGTTAATTCCCGTGGGGCAGAATTCCTCCAGTATGGATGGCAACGATCTCGGCGCCTTCGGGAATCTCACCGCTGGCGATACGGGCGTAAAGACTCCACATCATCTTGCCGCTGTACACCGGCTCCAGAGGCACTCCCGTTGTTTCAGTAAATTGACGCATGAACTGCACAAGCTCAGGGGCCGAGCGCGCGTACCCTCCGCAATGCCAGCCCTGCAGCACCTGCCATGCCGCGTGTGGCCTCCGAGGCAACTGTGCGAGCCAGTCCCGCACCTGCGCGCTGACTCGATCCTCGCCCTTGAGTACCAGCGTTGCATCCACACTCACGTCTGCACCGAGCCCCGCCACCACTCCGGCGAGCGTGGTGCCCGTGGCAGTGGCGAGCGTCACGATGCGCACTGATGCCAGTCGTTCAGACCACTGCACAGAGTCCGCAATTGCCATACTGCCAAGCACCCCCTGGATAGACGCCCCGCCTTCTGGAATGACATGAATGTCTCCCCACTCGGCGTAGACGTCGCGCAAAAACTCCGCCGAGAGCTTGTTGCGATAGCTGGCTCTGTCCACCGACACCAACGTCATGCCGAAGTCTTCAGCTGTTTGCAGCAGAGGATTGAGGGGACGCGGCACCTCACCGCGCACCATGCCGATAGTGCCAAAACCAAACTCCCTGCCAGCCGCCGCAAGTGCCAGCAGATGGTTGGACCAGGCGCCACCGAAACTGAGCAAGGTGTGGCGGCCCTCGAGCCGCGCCTGCTCCAGTGACAAGCGCAACTTGAACCACTTGTTACCTGATATCCAGGGATGAATCAGGTCCAGTCGAAGAACTGAAACTGCTACACCACGGGACTGCAGCAGAGGATCATGCAAGCGCTGCAACGGCACCTGTGACTCTGGTAGTTTGATCTGTCGCACGCGATTTTCCACCTGCCCTGTAATTGAATATCCGTGACGCTTTTCCACACCGTCGCCCATGCGTGGTCAAGGGCTGGACCCCGACTTTACCGACACTTCAAAGAAGCCTCACAATCAGCAAAGGAAGTGTTTATGTCCACGCGAAGAAAGTACAGCCCCGAGTTCAAACAAAGCGTAGTGCCGCAACTGCGCCATTCCAATGTCTTTTTTGCGCAAGTGGCCCGAGAACTGGGAATTGAGCCCAACGTGCTCAGTCGTTGGAGTCGCGAAGCTCAGTTACAGGAGGAGGCCCGGGTGAAGAAGGAACGCTTGCTGGGGGAGATCAAGCATATCCAGGCAGACAGTCAAAGTGCACTCGGTGCTGCGCGCATGCTTTTGGAACTGAGTGATAAGGTCAACTAGCTCTTGTGTGCAGTCATCGACATGCACAGCAAGCTGATGCCGGGATGGTCAGTGCACCACCGACAGGACCGTCAGATCTTGATGCGTACTGAGGAAGCGCCGATATGGCAACGTCAGAGAGGGTGGCCTGTGAATCTGCATTCTGATCGTGTCAGTCAGTTTCGCAGCAGTGACCATCAGAACTTCCCGAAGCAGAACTCTCTGATATTTCAATGAGTGCAGTAGGGCACTTTGGTGACTATGCAGCGTGTGAAGTGGTCTGACTTTGATGGCGAGGAGCTCGATATTTCATAGCAGAATACGAAGCGGAGATTGGCACCAAGCACAAAAAAAAGCGCTCGAAGAAGAGCGCACGTCCCTACATGGGCACGTCAGATTCTTGAGGGCATTTCACTGGATTGCAGGGAGACCACATCTTCGTAAATACTCGCAATGGGCCCTGCCTTGATACAGATATCTTCAATCAAGCATGGCGTGCTGCTCACTCAAAGACGCGAATTCCCGAAGCTCGCAGGCACACACGAGCTGCAGAGTTTCTTTCAATCGGCATCGAGCCAGCGGACGCATCACGGCAATTGGAGCACAGTTCCTTGATGCTTCTGCGGATTAATGCTGCATGGATCAGGGCGTACTCGAAGCACAAGGAAAAAGCGCGATTTGAGGCTGCAGGCGATGGCAATTTGTAGAAAAACACAAAGAAAAACAAAGCAGGCAAACTTAAACTGGAAAAAAATCAGAGGCTTAAAGAGAGCGTTAGTGGCGGACCGGACGGGACTCGAACCCGCGACCTCCGGCGTGACAGGCCGGCATTCTAACCGGCTGAACTACCGGTCCACACAAACGATTACAACTGTAGAACCCTTGAGATTTGGTGGGTGTTGAGGGATTTGAACCCCCGACATTCGCCTTGTAAGGGCGACGCTCTACCAACTGAGCTAAACACCCGTTCTCTTGGGTGACGCGCATTTTACCGACTTGAAGAGGCATGTCAATCAATTTTCTTGGCGCATTTCCGGCTTGAAAATCAGGGTGTTCGACAGTTTATTTACTTAGATGCTGGAAGGACCCATCCCAGTCAGGCGGCAGATCAAGTACGCGCAAATCTGCAATTCTTTCGAGGTAAATTCCATACAAAAGCGCGTGTGGAGCAATGGCATGCAATGCTTCGAACCGCTCCTGCGCTTCATCCCAACGCTGGGCAAAATAGCTGTCAAGGGCGGCATGATATTGACTCACGTCCGCCAGCAATTGCGGCGTTGCCTCGGCCATGGCGCAGAGCGGTTCATAGGCACGTACGGCATGGTCCTTGCCCTTTACTTTCACCTTGTCGACCAGCCGGCACAAGATCCCCTCCAGGGTATGATGCGTCTCTTCGCCAATCAAAAGTTTCACTCCATAGAACTTTGTCAGACCCTCGAGCCGCGAACCGAGATTCACAGCATCGCCCAGCACGGTATAGGCTCGACGATAGACTGATCCCATGTCACCCACGTTCATCATGCCTGTATTTACACCGATGCCAATGTTGATGGCAGGAAAGCCACGGAGTGGAAACTCCACACGCAATCGTTCCACTTCAGCAAGAATCCTCAGTGCAGCAGATACAGCATTGGCACGGTGATTTCGGTCTTCCAGCGGTGCGCCCCAGAAGGCCATGATCATGTCGCCCACGTACTTGTCGACCGTACCATTGTGCTCGAAGATGATGCCTGTGACGGGCGTGAAGAACTCATTCAACAACTGCTTCAGCTCGGTCGCTGTCAATGCTTCGGAAACACTGGTGAAATCGCGGATGTCAGCAAACAGAACCGTCATCTCGCGACTTTCGCCTGAGAAGCTGTAAGCTTCTGGATTCTGCAACATGGCATCAATATGGGCAGGTGGCACATATTGATCAAACATGCCCTTGATGGTCTTGCGCGTAAGGCGCTCACTCAAAAATCCATACGCAGTATTGATGACGACCAGCGCCAGAATCAACAACAGAATGAGCGTCAGTGACAAGTCCATGCGATACAGCGACCACAAGGCGAAATTGCTCCACACTGCAAGTCCGACAAGTGTCACTGCAGCCACTGCAAGAAGCGCAGGCCCAAGTACGGGAAGCACTGCACTGAGGATGACGCCGGAGGTCAGCAGGATCACCAGAATGGCCCCCTCCTCCCATACTGGCTTATAGGGAAATGGTGCAGACATCTGCGCTGGCATTTCCGACATGGCGCTCGGCGAACTGCCATCAGCGGCTGATGCGACCTCCTGAACGATGAACGAGTTCAGGATGCCATTGAGAATATTCGCGTGTACTTCCACTCCAGGATAAACCGCTTCAAGTGGTGTAGAGCGCAAGTCAAACATCCCGGTTGCCGTAGTGCCTACCAGTACCAGCGCATTTTCAAGCACCGCGGGGTCTACCGTTTCATTCAACACATCAGTCGCAGAAACATACACGTACTGCCCTTCGCCACTGAGATATGACGCGCCGACATAGGGCACAAGCACCTGCGCTCGCGCATCTGTCGCCAGCTCATACTGCCCGGCGTTGCTGCCAATACGGATTCCTTCAACCTGATAGACATCGCCAAGTGGATACGTGACAAGTTCGAAATTTTCCTCGAAGTAATACAATCGCGCCATTTCAAGTGCCAATGTTGGATATAGCTCGTCGCGATAACGCACCACCAGTGGGACACGTCGAATGATGCCGTCGACGTCGGGGAGCTGGTTCATGATGCCGGCACCCGCAGCCGCTTCCTGCAACACACTGATGTTGCCCGTGTAACCTTCCATTTCCTGCAGAGACACCCGATCTGCGATGGCAGCATCCAGTCCGACGATCGCGGGAGGCAGAGCACCATACTCCACCGCCTGCACTGGGTTGAAGGACACGGCGAGTACTACATCCATTTGCGGACTCGCAATTGCCTGAGCGAAATAGGAGTCGGCATCCAGCTCCTGCTCCAATGTTCGGAGGCGCTCGACGAAGTCAGTTTCCAGACTAAGCGCATCACTGCGCGCAAAAATGTCGCGCACCGTGTTGCGCTGAGGCTCTGGAAACGTGATGTCGAAGCCGGTTACCAGGACGCCGTAGGCTTCCAGCTTTTCGACCAGTTGTCCAAGCTTGAAACGGTCCCATGGCCATTGCCCTTCTGCCTGCAGGCTGCGTTCGTCAATATCGACCACCACGATCTTGTGTTCCGGGTTTACAAGGGGTTTTGACATCAGCGTAAAGCGCTGGTCGTAGATCAGATTGTCGAGACGATCAATCAGCGTTCCCAGTCCTTGCGGCGGCAATACTTGCAGCGAACTGATGAGCACTGTAAGGACCAGCCCCAGTGCTGTCGGCAATCGATGTCCTTTGAGAAGGAAGCGGGCAATCCGGTTCATCACATCGCTGGCTGGCATAACGCGTCTGCTGTTGTAGTGGGCTGTCTGGAGTATAAGGGAATCAGACTGTACTTGAAACGGAACACCCGGTATCCTTCCGGCCCGACTTTGCAAGGCAACCACCACCGGGACAGCCATGGACATTTACAAGGAATTCACCTTTGAGGCCGCTCACCGGCTGCCGCACGTCCCCGCTGGGCACAAGTGTTCGCGTTTGCACGGGCATTCCTTTGTAGTGCGCATCAATGTCAGCGGGCCTGTGGGAGATCTCTCCGGCTGGGTCATGGATTTTGGGGACATCAAAGAGGCATTTCACCCTTTGTGGAAGCAGCTCGATCATTACTACCTGAACGATATTCCCGGCCTTGAGAATCCCACCAGCGAAAATCTGGCCATATGGATCTGGCAGCGACTGAAGCCCGTGCTGCCAGAATTGAGCAAAGTCGAAATTCGCGAGACCTGCACCAGTGGTTGTGTCTATACCGGCCCGCTCTGAACCTCAGTCCTCGTGCACAGCGAAGTCATCCACACTGCAGTGCTCATCCGCCAGCGCAGAGACATTAACGCGAATGCGTTCTGAAATGAGCCGTTTGCAGGCAATGAATTCCTTTGCACGATTGACGCAGTCCGCTGCGATCATGAGATCCCCGCGCAGGTAGAAGACGGAGAAGCCTCGGCCTTCTGCATTGCGGACATCGCCACGCACCACATGGTGCTCGTGATCCAGCAACAGGCCCGCACTCTGCAGTTTGATATCGAACTGATCCGACCAGAACCAAGGCAGCGCATCATAGAGCTCGTTCTTCCCGCAGATATTGGCGGCCGCAACACGCGCCTGATCGAGCGCGTTCTGCACGGACTCCAGGCGCAGCCGCGCGCCATAGCGCGCCGAGGGATGCAGGGTGCAGTCGCCCGCAGCATAGATAAAGGGATCAGAAGTCCGCGCATATTCATCCACGACGATGCCGTTCTCCACCTCAAGACCTGACTCACTGGCCAGCCCGGTCTCGGGAAGAACCCCGATTCCCACGATGACAAGGTCGGCAGGATGAACGGTCCCTGTCGTTTCACGCACGCCTGTCACATGTCCGTCTCCCAGCAGCTCAACGCCTGCGACCGACATGAGGACCTTCACGCCATGGCGGGCATGGAGATCGGCAAAAAACGTGGAAATGACCGGACTGGCGACGCGTCGGAGCAGTCGGCTGGCTGCTTCGAGAACGGTAACTTCGAGTCCCTGGGAGACCAGCACCGCGGCCACTTCGAGCCCGATATAGCCTCCACCGACAATGACCGCGCGCCGCCCGGCACCTGCCGCCGCGCGAATGCGCGCTGCATCATCCGCCGTCCGCAACTGGAAGACGCCTTCCAGTGCCGGCGCGCCCGGAAGGTGCCGCGGAGAAGTGCCCGTGCACAAGGCCAGAAAATCGTACTGCAACCACTCGCCCGTGGTCAGTTGCAGTGTGCGGGTAGAGCGATTGAGCAATGCCACGCGCTCGCCGAGCCGCAGCTCCACGCCACTGGCGGCATAATGAGTCTGTGGCCGCAGCAGAATGGCGTCGAGTGTCTTCTCCCCCGCCAGAACGGCTTTGGACAACGGTGGACGATGGTATGGCAGGTGAGATTCCTCTCCAATGAGCACGATGCGCCCGGCCCAGCCTTCCTTGCGCAGCTGCACCGCGAGCGCCGAGCCTGCATGCCCAGCCCCCACAACGACACAGACCTGTGATTCGGATGTCACGTCGGAGATGCGGCTACTCCTTGGCTGGCACGCGCCAGTCTATTGCTTCGCGGGCGTTCGCCAGCAGGTACTGATTGGCACGGGAAAAGTGATGATTGCCGAAAAAGCCACGACTTGCAGACAATGGCGAGGGATGCGCAGACTCCAGCACGAAATGGCGGGAGCGATCGATGATCTGCCCTTTCTTCTGTGCGTAGTTGCCCCACAGCATGAATACAATGTGCTGCCCCTGCTCGTTGAGCAAGGCGATGATGCGATCGGTGAAGCGCTCCCAGCCGCGGCCCTGATGTGCCGCAGCCTTGCCGGATTCCACGGTCAGTACGGCATTGAGCAGCAACACTCCCTGTGCGGCCCAGCTCTGCAGGCAGCCACTTCGCGAGGGCGCAATGCCAAGATCAGCGGCGACTTCCTTGTAGATATTGCGCAGCGAAGGCGGAATCTCCACCCCCGGCTGCACGGAGAAACACAGGCCGTGTGCCTGCCCCGGTCCGTGGTAGGGATCCTGACCGATGATCACTACCCTGACTTTCTCAAAGGGCGTGGCGTTCAATGCATTGAAGATGTCATTGCCTGCGGGAAAAATCTGTTTGCCCGCTTGCTTCTCCTGAAGCAGAAAGGCGCGCAACGTCAGCATGTAATCCTGTTCGAACTCCTGCCGCAGGCGCTCCTTCCAGGACTCTTCCAGCTTCAGTCGATCCACAAGGCACCTCCCGCCCGGGCAGGGACGCCCTTATTTGTCGTGGTGAGGACGCATGTGCGGGAACAGCAGCACATCCTTGATGGAGGGCGCGTCCGTAAACAACATCACCAGCCGGTCAACACCGATGCCTTCGCCCGCTGTGGGCGGCAGGCCATACTCCAGTGCCGTGACATAGTCGGCGTCATAGTGCATGGCCTCGTCATCGCCGGACTCCTTCTGCGCGACCTGGTCGTGGAAGCGGCGAGCCTGGTCTTCCGCATCATTGAGCTCGGAGAAGCCATTGGCAATCTCGCGACCACCGATGAACAGTTCGAAGCGGTCGGTGACGTCAGGATTGTCGTCGTTGGCGCGCGCCAGCGGCGACACCTCCGTCGGGTACTCCGTGATGAAAGTCGGCTGCAGCAGCTGGTGTTCGACCTTTTCGTCGAAGATGGCCATGCAGACGCGGCCATGACCCCAGATCTTCTCGATGTGCACGCCCATCTGCGCCGCCAGTGCGGCCGCCGCATCGCGTGTGGCCAGTTGCGCCATCGAGACACCTTCGCAGTAACGCACGATGGACTCGCGGACACTCAGCCGGCTGAACGGATTCCCGAACTCAATCGCCAGACCCTGATAGGTGACCAGCGTAGTGCCCTGCACCTCCTTCGCAATCTTGCGGAACAGCTCCTCGGTCAGGTCCATCAGGTCATGGTAGTCCGCATAAGCCTGATAGAACTCGATCATCGTGAATTCAGGATTGTGCCGTGTCGACAGACCTTCATTGCGGAAGTTGCGATTGATCTCGAAGACCCGCTCGAACCCGCCTACCACCAGCCGCTTCAGGTACAACTCTGGCGCGATGCGCAGATACATCTGCTGATCCAGCGCATTGTGGTGCGTGATGAAGGGCTTCGCCGAGGCGCCGCCGGGGATGACCTGCATCATCGGCGTTTCCACTTCCATGAAGCCGTGTGACTCGAAGAAATGCCGCAGGCAGCTGATGATTCTGGAACGCGTGACGAAAGTAGCACGCGAGCTCTCATTGGCAATCAGGTCGATATAACGCTGACGATAACGAACTTCGGTATCGGCAAGTCCTCTGTACTTGTCAGGCAACGGACGCAGTGATTTGGTCAGCAGGCGCAGCGAGGCAATCCACACTGTGAGCTCGCCCTTGCCCGTCTTGAACACGCGCCCTTCCACGCCAACGATGTCGCCAAGATCCAGTCCCTTGATTTCCGCGAGCAAACTTTCGTCGAGTTCTTTTGGATTGAAGTACAGTTGCATCTGTTCGGTCACGTCCTGAATGACCAGAAACGGCCCGCGCATGCGAATGACGCGACCAGCCACTTTCACTTGCGGGGCACTGGCTTCGAGAGATTCCTTGTCTGCATCACCATGGGCGGCAATCAGATCGCCGGCATAATGGGTACGGCGAAAATCGTTGGGGAAGGCATTGCGACGCGCACGGATGCCATCAAGCTTCTCGCGGCGCAATGCAATCAGCTTGTTCTCGTCGTGATGCGCCTCTTCGGTGCCCGGTGTGCCTGTCTGTTGATTGTGTTCTGTCACGTGATTCATAGCCCCATTTTCAAACTTGCTTCGATGAACTTGTCCAGATCGCCGTCCAGAACCGCCCCTGTGCTGCTGACTTCGACGCCCGTGCGCAGATCCTTGATGCGCGACTGGTCGAGCACGTACGAGCGAATCTGACTGCCCCAGCCGATGTCGGCCTTTTCTTCTTCAATGGCCTGTGCGGCCTGGCGACGTTTCAATTCTTCCATTTCGTAAAGACGGGCCTTCAGCATCTTGATGGCCTCGTCCTTGTTCTTGTGCTGCGAACGCTGATTCTGGCACTGCACGACGATGCCGCTGGGCTCGTGTGTCAGGCGCACGGCAGAGTCAGTTTTGTTGATATGCTGACCGCCCGCGCCGCTGGCGCGATAGGTGTCCACGCGCACATCGCCCATGTTCAGTTCAATGTCGATGTCGTCGTCCACTTCGGGCGACACGAACACGGAAGAAAACGAAGTGTGGCGACGATTGCCCGAGTCAAACGGCGATTTGCGAACCAGGCGATGCACACCTGTTTCGGTGCGCAGCCAACCGAAAGCATACTCGCCAGAGATGTGAATCGTGGCACTCTTGATGCCAGCAACTTCGCCGGCAGACACTTCTGCCACTTCCACTGCAAAGCCCTTGGATTCTCCCCAGCGCAGGTACATGCGCAGCAACATCTCCGCCCAGTCCTGCGCCTCTGTGCCACCCGAGCCGGCCTGAATGTCGAGGTAGGCATTGTTGATATCCATCTTGCCCGAAAACATGCGGCGGAATTCCAGAGTTTCCAGCTTGCTGCCCAGTTTCTCGAGTTCGGCATTGACCTCATCGAACAGCGCGACGTCCTGTTCCTCCTGAGCCAGCTCGAGCAGTTCCGTACAGTCCGCCAGTCCGCTGAACATGGTGTCGATGGTGTTCACCACCATCTCCAGCTCGGAACGTTCCTTGCCGAGTGCCTGTGCAACCTCGGGCTTGTCCCAGACATTGGACTCACCCAGCTCGAGTTCTACTTCCCGCAGACGATCCTTCTTCTCGTCGTAGTCAAAGATACCCCCGAAGGATATCGGTGCGGGCGGTGAAGTCCTTGATTTTCAGATGGGTCAGATTGGCTTCGATCATGCGGGTCTCTGCGTGCGGTCGGATTTTGAAAGTCGCGCATTTTACCCTATTCCGCCGCAGATGCCACGACTGGCACGCGGGCGGGACGCCCCGCATGCCACTCTGCTAGACTCAGCCGATGCAGAAACAATCCCCCAATCTCAACAATGCCGACCTGGAATGGCAGGACTCGGGAGCCCCTTTCTCGAGCCAGTTTCAAGACATCTACTTTTCCCGACAGGGAGGACTCGACGAAACCGAGCACGTCTTCATTGCGGCGAACCATTTGCGCGAACGCTGGAGTGAATGGGAGAACCGGCTTGCAACTCAACACGACGGCATGCAATCACACTTCACCATCGCCGAGTTGGGCTTTGGTACGGGTCTGAATTTTCTGTGCTGCTGCCTTGCATGGCAGACACTTGCGCCCAAGCACCTGCGCCTTCACTACATTGCCTGCGAAAAGTATCCGCTGCAGCATGCAGCGCTTGCCCGCGCGCTTTCACAATGGACGGAACTGGAACACTGGAGCGTGCAACTGCTTGCGCAATACCCCGACCACTCCCCCGGCTATCACCGCTTGATTTTCCACAATGACGCCGACTGCGCCGACGTGACGCTGGACCTGCATTTTGGCGATGCCTTGCAGTCGCTGGCCGCTCTTGCAGCCCCACAGGAAGGCGTGGTGGATGCCTGGTTCCTCGATGGCTTTGCCCCACGCACAAACCCGGATCTATGGAATGCAGAGCTGTTCAGCCAGTTGAATGTGCTGAGCCGGTCGGGTGCCACTCTGAGCACCTACAGCGTGGCAGGGGTCGTGGTGAAAGCCCTTCAGGAAACCGGCTTTGCAACGGAAAAAACCGCAGGCTTCGGCAAGAAACGACACATGCTGCAAGGGCGGTTCCTGCATCGCATTGCGCGCGAGACCAATTCGCTCCCACGTCCAGGCAGCTGGCTGCAAGTGCACTGGCCAGAGCGTCCACCTGCGCACGTCATCGTCATTGGCGCGGGCATGGCAGGATGCAGCACGGCGTGGAGTTTGGCCCGGCGCGGCTGGCGCGTCACCGTTCTGGAAAGCAGTGACGACATCGCCCAAGGTGCGTCTGGCAATCGACAGGCCGTGCTGCAATGTCGATTGAACAATGCGGTCAACGCGGCATGGCAGTTCAATCTGCAGGCATTCCTGCATGCTGCCCGTCACTTTGCGTGGATGCAGGAGATTGACCCCGCGATCAGCTGGGACGCCTGCGGCGTCCTGAATCTGGATACCGCATTCCAGTCACGCAGAGAAAACTGTCCGGATGTGCGGCTTGACCTCTACTCGCCTTCCGTTGTGCGGCGATTCTCTCAAGCCGAAGCCAGCGCTCTGGCTGGA
Source organism: Klebsiella pneumoniae (assembly GCA_945877175.1). Classification (GTDB taxonomy): domain Bacteria; phylum Pseudomonadota; class Gammaproteobacteria; order Pseudomonadales; family Pseudohongiellaceae; genus UBA5078. The sequence goes on from CAMCRC010000016.1 coordinate 12,246, forward strand.
ATAGACCTTGATGGCGGTGGCAACTTCATTCCCCTCGGTGGCTGGCTAAACCCTGCAGCAATGTGTCGCGCGTGGCTACGTCATCCACTGATAAGCACGTGCCTTGGCGCGCAGGCAGAGCAGCTGATTCGGAGAGACGGACAGTGGGTTGTTTTGGGACCGGATGGCGAACTGCTCAGCAGTTCCACTGTAGTAGTGATGGCCAACAGCAGCGCAGCTACCCGGTTGGTGCAAACTGCCGATTATGTGATGACGCCACTGCGCGGACAGGTGAGTTATGTGCAGGAAAGTGCGGAGAGTGCCGGATTGCGCACAGTGGTCTGCGGCCGCAGCTACATCACCCCGCCCCACAGTGGCGCACACAGCACCGGCGCCAGTTATTCGAAGAATGTCAGCGACCTGACACTGTCCGCAAAGGACGACGCCGACAATATTGCAGGCATCGCGGCGCATCTGCCTCAGGGAGTATTGTTGAACGCAGCTCTCACAGGGGGGCGGGTATCGGTGCGGGCTGCCACCGGAGACCGCATGCCCATGGTGGGACCGGTGGCCGATATTGCGGCGCTGCAATCGCTGTATCGCTCGCTCCCGCAACGCGAGCGCAAGTCACCTACTGTGGCAATGCCCTGTCACGAAGGCCTGTATCTCAATGTGGGACATGGCTCCCACGGACTGTCGAATACGCCGCTGGCTGCAGAATATCTTGCCAGCCTGTTGTCCGGGGAAGCGCTGCCGCTGCAGCGCGAGATGATCGAGTGCCTGCACCCTGCCCGCTTTGTGCTGCGGATACTCAGACGCGAACCGGCGCCGAATTGAAAAAGACGCGCACTGCCTTGCAGAGATTGAAGGCATCTTCGCTGCCTGCCAGTTCGCGAATGGAGTGCATGGCAAATGTCGGCACTCCAACATCGACCGTTTCTATGCCGATGCCTGCTGCAGTGATGGGGCCTATGGTACTGCCACAGGCCATGTCGCTGCGCACGACGAAGCTTTGCACTGGCACGTCCGCCTGCAGGCAAAGCGATTTGAAGTACGCGATGGACCGGCTGTTGCTCGCATAGCGCTGATTGGCGTTGATCTTGATGACGGGCCCCTGATTCAACAAGGGACCATGATTGCCATCGTGCTTTTCCATGAAATTCGGATGCACGCCGTGCGCATTGTCGATGGACAACAGAATGGAACTGCGAATCACGCGCTCGAGATCTTCAGCGCGACTGTGCGACGTCTCAGCGCCACTGGCAATGATACGTTCCAGAACAGAGCGCAGAAACGGACCCTGTGCACCGGAAGAAGAGGTGCTGCCCACTTCTTCGTGATCGGAACAGATCAGCATGTTGCAAGTGTCTCCGCCAGCCTCGACCAAGGCCTCGACTCCCACGTGGCAACTCAGCAGGTTGTCCAGTCGTGCAGACGCAATGAATTCGCCATGCAGCCCGATGATGGCGGGCAACTGCGTATCGTAAAAACTCAATTCATGGCTGAGAACACGTACCGCATCGGCGGCGCCAGCGTGTTCCCGCAGATGTGTCAGGAGCAGATCGTCGAAAGACCCGTCTCGCACACCGGCGATGGAAAGCACGGGTGGCAGATCCTTCTGGGCGTTGATCGACTTGCTCTGATTGGCCTCGCGATCGAGATGAATGGCAAGGCTGGGGATGATGGCTACCGGACGGCGCAGATCGATGAGGCAGGATTTCAGCGACTGATCTTCGCACTGGTAGTCCACGCGGCCAGCCAGGGAAAGATCCCGGTCAAACCACGGATTGAGCAGCACGCCACCATACACTTCGACGCCCAGCTGCACATAGTTGTTCTTGCGCAGATCAGGCAGAGGCTTCACGCGCAGACAAGGGCTGTCGGTATGCGCCCCTACCAGCCGAACGGCCAGAGGATTGTTCTTTGCAGGCGCTTGCTCGGGCAGGGTGAAGGCAATCAGGGACGATCCATTGCGGGTCACGAAATAGCGCTTGCCGGGCTCCAGCTGCCAGGACTGCACCTCGTCGAGCTGCTCGAAGCCAGCGGCCTGGAGTCGTTCCCCCAGGCTGAGCACCGCATGAAAAGGCGTGGGAGAGGCTGCGATGAATTTCAACAAACCCGCATTGAAATCGTGGATACCCATCGCGTCTCTCCCAGCTTTGCGGTTATTGACCGTTGATCTGCAACAGCTCGACCTCAAACACCAGCGCCGAGTGCGGTCCGATGGGGCCGGAACCGGTCTCGCCATAGGCAAGTGCAGAGGGGATGAACAGTTTCCACTTGTCGCCTTTCTTCATCAGCTGGAGTGCTTCAGTCCAGCCAGCAATTACCTGACTGACACCGAACTCTGCGGGCTCGCCACGCTCTACGGAACTGTCGAACACGGTGCCGTCAATGAACGTGCCGTGGTAATGCGCAAGGACGGAGTCTTCCAGCGTGGGAGAAGTGCCTGCAGTGTCGCCGGAAGCCAGTACCTGATACTGCAAGCCAGAGGCTGTTGTGATCACACCATCCACCTGTGCGTTTGCCGCAAGGAATGCTTCGCTTTCCGCCTGGGCTGCAGTATCCGCCGCCGCTTGCTCTTCGGCGAGTTGCGCCTGGAACGACTGCAGCGCGGCCATCATCTGTTCCATTGTGAGCTTCGGTTCCCCGGCGATGACATCGGTGATGCCTTCGAAAAAAGCCTCAAGATTGACAGAGTCCATGATGCCCTGCCCTTGCAGGTTCTGGCCGATGTTCACGCCAATGCTGTAACTGATCTGGTTCTGCTCGGAGGTGAGATCAACACCACCGTCTGCAGCCTGCACCTGAAATGCAGAAAGGGAGAGAGCCACAATTGCGCTGCGCAGGCTCAGTGTGCGGTTGAATGTCATGGTGCGATCCTTGAATGGGAATGGGAATTGACGGAGTGGCATACTAACTGGACTCGCGCTTGAATTCCACAGCGTGCGGCCGATCAGGTATGCTGGCATCTCGCGGCTCAATGCATGGCAAACCAGTCATGCGACCGCACGCGCCAACGGGCGCAAGGAAGCGAGAGTGGGAATTTCCAGATGGATCAGTGTCACAGGCATGCTCACGATGGCTGCCTGTTCACAACAGTTTGCCGTGAGCATCAACGATCAAACGGTATTCGATCCACGGCCGGGTGCGGCCCAATATCGGTTTGCCGATGCGGGCCTTCAGGCCTGCGTGAATTTCGCGCTGCAGCAGCCGGGTGCGACATTTGAAACACTGGCAATATTGTCCTGCCCGGGGTGGGAAATTGAAGACATCGAAGGCATCGGCACATTGACCACACTGCAGTTTCTGGATGTCAGCAACAACAGCATCAGCAGCCTGGCGCCATTGAGCGCCCTGCCCCGACTGGGCGGACTGAATGCAGGTGACAATCAGATTACCGACATAGCTCCGCTGTTCTCCCTCAACTCGCTGGCGTCGGCAGTCCTGACCGGTAATGACGGCATTCTGTGCCGGCAGCTCGACACATTGCAGGAGCGGCTCCAACTTAATCTGGGCAGACCCGCGACCTGTCGCCGCTAGAGCGAGCGTCAGCTCTGAGGAGGCACTCCGCTGTGAAATCGGAACACGGGGTCATCTGAGCTGATCAACAACCGCTCAACGTCCCGTATGCGCTGCACATGGGGCGCAATGTCTTCCTCGCTGTACAGCGCCGCAAGCGCCAGATAGTCCTGGAAGTGGCGCGCTTCAGAGCGCAGCAGGCTGCGGTAGAACTTCGCCAGAACTGGGTCAAGCAAAGGCGCAAGGCGTGCGAAACGCTCACAGGAACGCGCCTCTACAAAGGCCCCTACAATCAAGGTATCGATCATCTGGCCCTTCGCATCTTTGCGAAGCTGGTCGCGCAGGCCGCCGGCATAACGCGAAGCGCCAAGATGGATGTAGCGAATTCCGCGTTCCGCCAGCAGATTGACTACCTGTTCGAAATGCAGCAACTCTTCACGGGCAAGATGAGACATCTTGCGCAGCAACTCCGTGTGTTCCGAGAATTTGTACAGCAGGCTCATTGCCGTGGCCGCCGCCTTTTTTTCGCAATTGGCATGATCTATAAGCAGAATGTCCTGCTGACGAAGTGCTTCGTCCAGCCAGGCGTCCGGTGTCGGGCAGGGAAGAAATGCGAGAATCTCGTCCAGCATGGCGGCGGAGCTGCTCATTCAGATTCCTGCTCACGCCGGTCCTCAAGCAGCTCAACGTGGTCTGAATCTGCCTTGGCCAAAAGTTGATTGGAATGCTTCTTGCTAGCGCGTGCCCCAAGCTTCTTCAGATTCTCAATGCGCGTCACCAGATTGCCCTTTCCTGAAGCAAGCTTGTTGTGTGCCTTGTCGTAACTCTTTTGAGTCGCCTCGATGCGATGCCCGATTTCTTCCAGATCCCCCGCAAAGGCCACGAACTTGTCATAAAGCGCTCCGGCGGAACTGGCAATCTCGAGGGCATTCTGATTCTGGTGTTCGTAGCGCCAGATGTTCTGGATCGTGCGCAGCGTGGCAAGCAGCGTCGAGGGCCCGACCAGAATGATGTTTTTGTCGAAGGCTCTGGTAAAAAGTTCACCGTCCTGTTGAACAGCCACTGAGAAGGCCGCTTCAACGGGCATGAAGAGCAGCACGAAATCGAGAGAGTTGAGTGACAGCAGGTTCTGGTAGTCCTTGCTGCTCAAGGCTTTGACGTGGTTGCGAACGGATTGGACGTGCTGGCGCAGGCATTCGGCGCGCCTGTCCGGGTCGTGCTCCGAGCAGAAGGACTCGTAAGCTTTCAGGGACACTTTGGCATCGATGATGATCTGTTTGTTTTCAGGCATGTGCACGATGACATCCGGCTGCAAACGCGAACCGTCTTCGGATTTCAGGCTGACCTGGGTCTGGTACTCCCGCCCCTTCACCAATCCGGATTTCTCGAGGATGGTCTCGAGAATGACTTCACCCCAGGTGCCTTGTGTCTTGCTCTCACCCTTCAAGGCGTTGGTCAGATTGACTGCGTCTTCGCTGATGCGCGCATTGAGAGCCTGCAGATTGCGGATTTCACTGGCCAGTGAGAAGCGTTCCTTGGCCTCCTTGTCGTAGGTTTGCTCCACTTTTTTCTCAAAGTGCAGAATTTTCTCGCTCAGCGGGCGGAGAATCTCGCCAATGCTTTCCTTGTTGCTGGCCGCAAATCGGCGGCTTTTGTCTTCCAGAATGTCCGCAGCAATTGCCTTGAATTGCAGAGTCATCTGTTCACGCGAGTCACTGAGCAAAGCGAGTTTTTCGCTGCCTTGCCGACGCTCCTGCTCCAGTGTGGTCTGCAACTGCGCGATCTGCTCTCGGTACCTGGAAGCAATTTCCTGAAGTGCAGCCATGTCTGCTTCAACAGCAGCAAGTCGAGTGCTCTTGCGGTCAAGCTCAGACTGGCGAGAATTGACGCGCTCTTCCAATGTGGCCACGGCTCCCGAAAGATCCGGCGGCCGACGCAGCAAGAGCACCGTACAAACGACGCCAAGCACCAAAGCGATCGCACCCACAGCCAGCAGCTCAGGAGTCAATGTCATCGGGATTACCTCCGGCTGTGCGAACCCAATGAAGGGTCGCCACAAAGACTCAGATCAGATTGGTGTGGACAGCGCGGATCAGCGCATCACGCACCTCAACGCTGACAGACTCGTCAGATTCCGGTACCAGCCGGATCGCGCCTTCTTCATTGACCAGTCGCAGCGTGATGGCAACAGGTTCGAAATCCTCGTCATCGCCTCCTCCGAACAGCCTTCCGAAGAATCCAGGCTGGTCTTCTTCGGCAACCGGCGCATAGTTCACCGTGAACAGGGCAGCGGCACGCTCGTTGGTAGTGATCTCGATATCGGCGTTGCCCAGTGCCTGCGACACCTGGGACCACGCGCGATCAAAGTCGATGCGAAGCTGCAAGGTATCGCCAGCTGCAGTGCGGATTATCCCAGCCTTGCTCTCGGCTTCGATGCTGCCGGCCAGCAGCGACACAGAGGACGCACGGTAAAGATCGGTACGATCGGCCAGGTACAGGGAAATGTCATCCAGCATGCGGGTTTCAACTTCAAGATCGGCCGACCGCTCGGGCCACACCACTGGCGCCGAGGAGTCTGCCACGAACGCTTCGCCCACCTGCACTACGTATATCTCGGAGTTTCCAGCATGCAGGCCAGGCTCTATTCGGACCTGGTACTTGTTCCGGCTGCCGGCTTCGCCCAGCCAGGCAGTCTCCATGACCGCAGTCACCGGATCTTCGAAGCTCAAAGGTGTTTGATTGGTGGACCAGTAGTCCCGCAGACGCGGCCAGACCTGACCGGGTTCAGCGCCAATCACTATCCAGCGACGATCGCCGAAGCGCTGCACCACGACGCCTTCTCGTACATTGGTATCCATGGCCCGCGGTGCCGGCGCAGCGATGAAGAATGGCTTGTCTGCCGGCACCTCCTCCGGCACGACATAAAGTGCATCGAGTGTGAAGCTGTCCAAAGTGTCTGGAATACTCATGGGTGGAATGACCGGCGACGCCAGATAGTCACCCTGACGATCACGAAATGCACCGTCATCCCCTGTCAGGTACGAACACCCCGCGAGCACCGTGCTGACTGCCGTGCTCAGTAGAATTGCTCTCAGTGCCTTCATCTTGTATCTCACGTCCGCTTGTTCGCTTTTGAAAATCCTGCACAAATGCTGCAGGAACAAATTGCCTTATTTCAGCAGGCCGGCCTTGCGCATTGCATCGGACAGTACCCCATGAAATCCCGCACTCAGCTCTACCAGTGGCAACCTGATGCCAGGCCCAATCATCCCCAATGTGGCCATTGCCCACTTGACAGGCACGGGATTGCCTTCCACAAAAAGCAGGTCATGCAGGCCGGCCAAGGTGGCGTCTATCGCCAGCGCGCCGTCGGCATGCCCCTGCATGGCCAGCGCACACATGCGGTGCATCTGATCTGGCACGAGATTGGCTGTCACAGAAATGTTGCCGTGACCTCCTTCGAGCAACAACTGCCTGGCCGTGGCATCGTCACCCCCATAAATGCGAATGCGATCACCACATAGTTTCAGCAATTCCCGGCACCGGACCATGTCACCACTGGCTTCCTTGATGCCAACGACATTTTCCATGTCCGCCAGCCTCGACACAGTACTGGGTAACAGGTCGCACCCGGTGCGCGAAGGAACATTATAAAGAATTTGTTTTATATCAACTTCTTCCGCAACTTTCTTGAAGTGCTGGAAGAGCCCTTCCTGACTGGGTTTGTTGTAATAGGGGGCAACCAGAAGACAGGCATCTGCACCATACTCCAACGCAGCGCGAGTGAAATAGATCGCTTCCCGGGTTGAATTCGAGCCTGTACCAGCTATGACAGGAAGGCGCCCTGCTACCTTGTCGACGCAATGGCGCATGAGGGAGCAATGCTCTTCTTCCGATAGCGTTGGTGACTCTCCCGTCGTGCCAGCAGCAACGATGGCATCGGTACCACTGGCGATATGCCATTCGATGAGTCGGTCGAAAGTCTCAAAATCGATCTCACCCTGTGGAAGCATCGGCGTGACGATGGCCACGATACTGCCTTGAATCATTGCATTTCCTCTACTCTGGAAGTCGGTCAGACACGGGCGGCGACTTTAACACATCCTCCAGCTGCCGCACAGAATGGAGGGCTCAGTGCGGATGCTCCAGAGGATGTTTGCGGATGGTGTCAGGCCATGCGTTGATGATTGCCTTGATCAGCGTTGCAAGTGGAATGGCAAAAAACACGCCTGGCAGCCCCCATAATCCGCCGAACACCAGCACAGCGCCGATGATTGCTACCGGATGCAGATTGACTGTCTCTGAGAAAATCACCGGAACCAGTACGTTCGCATCCAGCAACTGAATCAGACTGTACGCCAGCATGACCGCGATAAACTCATTGCCGAATCCCCACTGAACGTAAGCAACCAGCGCAACCGGCACGGCGACCACTGCAACACCGATAAACGGGACCACCGCCGAAAGCCCGACCAGTACAGACAACATAAGGGTGTAATTTACACCCAGAACCATGAAGGCGAGGTAAATGCAGCCGCCGACGATGAGTATCTCCAGCACCTTGCCGCGAATGTAATTCGCAAGCTGCATGTCCATCTCCAGCCACACCTGCAGCATGAGAGGACGATTGTGCGGCAGCAGGTTGCTGATCCATTGCACAAGCAAGGTCTTGTCCTTGAGTATGAAGAATACCAGCACGGGAACCAGTACCAGGAAAACAAGCCAGTCAAAGATACGTGGAATACTGGAAATGGAATATGACACTACTCGCTGCCCCAGCACAGCAAGATCGCCTCGCAAAGTGCCGATCAGCGCCTGTACTTGTTGTTCGCTGACAAGACCAGGGTAAGAGTCCGGCAGATGCAGCAGAACTTCCTGACCTTCACCAATCAGGCGCGGCAAGTCATTGATGAAGCGTCCAAGCTGACCCAACGCCTGAGGAAGAAGAAAAAACAGAATCGCGACGAAAAACCCTGCAAACAGAGAACACACTGCAAAAAAAGCCAGTCGGTGGCCAACGTTGTAGCGCAACAGGGAGTTGATGAGACTCTGCAGTAGATACGCGATGACAACAGAAGCAACCAAGGGAGCCAGAATGGAGCCCATTGTCACCAGTATCAGCAAAGCCACTCCCAATAGAATGACAAAAATGATTGCTTCTTCGTCGTGAAAGTACCGATCGAAAAAGCTTTGCAACAGTTTGCGCATGAGCTGTCAGCCCTTTCTGATCCAGTAGTAGTACGCAATGTCATCCTTGGAAAAGTCCAGAATGGTGTGCCGACTTTGCTGAACAAACACATGAAAGTCTCGCTCCGAACCAGGGTCCGTGGCGATGACCTTGAGAATCTGCTGGGGTTGTAGTGCATTCAATGCCAGCTTTGCTTTCAGCAAAGGCATGGGACACATCAGTCCGCTGGCATCAAGTTCCTGATCGGCTTGAATTTTCATGGCGCGCAGTTTACCAAGCATCTCTCCTGAATGCCTAGAAATGAAAACAACTGCCCCCATATCAAGACAGACAGTCTCGGAATTATTTGTACTGCCCCCGGTCTTAGGATTACAGTTGTTCAGGACTCGACAAATGGAAAACAAGTGCGACTCATGACGAAATTGACCCCTCTGTTGTGTGCCATCGCAGCCACTGTGTTGGTGTCGCACTCAAGCTCCGCGCAAGTGCAGATTCCCAGTCTGGGCGATCGCATTTCAGGTCTCATTTCACTTGATGGTGAATATGCTCTCGGTCGTGAATTCCTGCGCTCAATCCGGCGCAGCAGCAAGACCATAGCCGACCCTCTCCTCAACGATTACCTCATGAATGTTACGCACAATCTGGCCCTGCACAGCGAACTGCAGGACTACCGGATGTCCTTCATTATCGTGGATAGCCCGGAACTTAATGCCTTCGCAGCGCCGGGAGGCATCATCGGCGTGAACGGCGGGCTGTTTCTGAATGCACATACGGAGGGCGAATTCGCTTCGGTCATGGCGCACGAGATCGCGCACGTAAGCCAGCGTCATTTCGCACGCAGCGTGGAAGATGCACAGGAGCGACGCATTCCTGAACTGGCGACCCTGCTCGCAAGCATCATTGTAATGAGTACATCCAGCCCTGATACCGGCCAGGCCGCCATCATGGCCGCACAGGGCCGGTCGCTGGAAAACCAGCTGCGATTTTCCCGCAATAACGAAGCTGAAGCGGACAGGCTCGGCATCAAGACGCTCTACGACGCCGGTTATGACCCAGCCGAAATGCCTGCAATGTTTGAGCGCCTGATGGGCCTGAATCGCTTCGGATCACGTCCTCCGGAGTTCCTGTTGTCGCACCCGGTAACGGAGTCACGGGTTGCGGACACGCGTGGCCGAGCGAGTCGGTATCCTGCCAGACCTGCTGACCCGAAACTGGAATACCAGCTGATGCGCGCACGCATCCTGGTGCACTACGAAGTCAATCCCGCCAACGCCGTTACCATGTTCGAAACAGCACTGCGCGACAGCAAGGACGATACTTCACGCAGAGCTGCGCAATATGGCCTGGCCGTTGCTCATGGCAAGAACAATGATTTCTTGAAGGCCCAGGAAGCACTTGATCCTCTCTTGGCGGCGGAGCCCAATCGCATAGCGTTTGTGGTGACGCGTGCTGAGCTTTACACGCAGGGCAACGAAGCAGGAATGGCAAAGAACTTCCTGCAGCGTCACATGAGTATCAATCCTGACAACCATCCTTTGACGATGGCCTACGCCCAGGCCCTGACAGCGTCACGAGAATATGCAGAAGCAGCGCGTATTCTTGAAAATCACACTACGACCAGGCCCGAAGACCATGAACTCTGGTATGTCCTCGCGGAAACTCAGGGACTGGTCGGAGACGTAAGCAAAGTTCACCAGGCAAGAGCAGAATATTTCATCCTGGTCGGTGATTTTCGCAGTGCGTCGGAGCAACTTGAATATGCCTTGAGGATTGAAGCTGAGAAGCAGAACAATGCTCCGCTGCTGGCCCGTCTTCGTCAGAGGTCACAGGATGTCGAACAAATGGGGCGCTCAGCGAGGGACTTCTGACAAGCGCATGCCGAAACGCCTTCTCAGGCGCGCCCAGTCGCTTTCAGTTGCTTACTGGAAGCGAAGTCCAGCATTCGCTGCAATGGCACCATTGCCCGCTCCGAGAGCGCTTTTGGCACTGATACTCGGTTACTCCCGGTCTCGAGGGATTCCAGCAAGCGCTGAAGCGAGTTCATGGCCATCCAGGGGCAGTGTGCACAACTTCTGCAGGTCGCATCATGCCCGGCAGTGGGTGCGATGATGAAGGTCTTGTCCGGCGCCAGTTGCTGCAACTTGTAGAAAATGCCTTTGTCAGTCGCAACGATGAAATGAGTTTGCGGCAATTGCGTCGCGGCCCTGATGATTTGGGTCGTAGAGCCAATCACATCAGCAATTGCTAGAACCGATGCGGGCGATTCCGGATGTGCCAGAATTGCGGCATCAGGATAGACCGCCCGCAAATCCAGCAAGCCTTTGGCCTTGAACTCTTCGTGAACTATGCATGCCCCATTCCACAACAGCATGTCTGCGCCTGTACGGGACTGAATGTAGCTGCCCAGATGTCTGTCCGGAGCCCAGATGATTTTCTTGCCTTGTGCAGCCAGATGCTCAACCACATCCACCGCGATACTGGAAGTCACAACCCAATCTGCTCTCGCTTTGACGGCAGCAGAAGTGTTGGCATACACAACCACAAGGCGATCGGGATGAGCATCGCAAAATGCCCCAAATTCATCAGCAGGACAGGCCACATCAAGTGAGCATGTAGCGTCCAGCGTGGGAATCAGAACCGTTTTGTCCGGACTTAGTATGCACGCCGTTTCTCCCATGAAACGCACTCCTGCAACAACCAAAGTAGTCGCAGCGCTGTCGCGCCCAAAGCGGGCCATTTCAAGAGAGTCGGAAACCAGACCACCAGTTTCTTCCGCCAATGCCTGCAGAAGTGAATCAGTGTAGTAATGAGCCACCAGCACCGCGTTCTTCTCGGCAAGGAGCTGCTTTATACGGGCTTTGCAAACTTCCGCTTCCACGTCACTCAAAGGCTGAGACATCGTCACAGCCGCGAGATGTTTGCGCACAAGTTCAGTATCGGAAGCCAGGATTCCAGAGGTATCAGTCATCGCCGTCATAAGCAGGACTTCGCGAATATAGACACGGGAACAAATTGGAGCGGAGAAAAATGGTGGGCCGTGTGCGACTTGAACGCACGACCAATTGGTTAAAAGCCAACTGCTCTACCGACTGAGCTAACGACCCATGCAAGAAAGGCCGACATACTACTATCATGAGAAAAAAAGACAAGTACTTTGTCGAGAATTAAGCAGAATGGCTCAAGTACTCTGGTAACGGGTGGGGTCCGGCAATCCAGCCTCCAAAAAGCCCTTCCGACGAAACCGGCAACTGTCACAAAGACCACAGGCACGTCCATCCATGTCGGCCTGATAGCACGAGACAGTCGCCGTGTAATCGACTCCGAGTGCTGTACCTGTTTTTATGATTTCAGCTTTGCTCATCATGATCAGAGGCACTTCTATCTTGATAGGGCAACCTTCTACGGCTGATTTGGTCGCAAGGTTGGCCATCGTCTCGAATGCTGCGATGAACTCTGGACGGCAATCCGGATATCCCGAATAGTCCCGTGCGTTGACCCCAATGAATATGGCTTGCGCTTCAGAGACTTCTGCGAGCGCCAGGGCGTAAGACAGAAAGACCGTATTGCGTGCTGGAACGTAAGTTACAGGAATTCCAGAGGACTCCTGCTCTGGAACCGCTACTTGATGATCTGTCAATGCTGAGCCGCGCAACGCGCCAATACCCAGCGGTATTACAAGATGATTTTCAATCCCCGCCGCAAGCCCGATCGCGCGTGCCGCCAGCAACTCGCTTGACGAACGCTGGCCATAATCAAAACTCAACGCAAAAACATCGTAGCCACGAGACAGTGCTATCGCAAGACAAGTAGCCGAATCAAGACCACCGGAAAGCAAGACTACGGCTCTTTTTCTCATAGCAGTTCCAATCCAGTTCGCATGGTAGACCCTGGAGCCAGAGATCAATGCCCTGGCTCATCACCCCAGATATGCTTGTGCAGCTGAACCTGCATCCGCACTTTCAGGCGATCCGCCAGAATCCACTCAGCAAGCATTTTATAAGATAAAGTTCCAAAACTGGGTGAAAACAAAATCTCGCTTACTCGATGACGCAGGTCGTATTGATCGCACTTCGCCTTTGCCCACTCGTAATCTCGCCTGTCACAGACAACAAACTTCACTTGATCAGTCGACTTCAACAAACCGATGTTGGATTCCAGATTGCGATCACATTCAAGCGAACCAGGTGTCTTCAAATCCATAACTGTGACAACACGCGAATCAACATTGGCAATCGACATGGCTCCGCTGGTTTCAAGTGATACTTCAGCGCCGGTGTCGCAGAGCTGCTTCAGCAAGGAAAGGCATTCCGGCTGGGCGAGTGGCTCGCCCCCTGTCACTGTGACAAACTCAGCATCATAAGAAGATACAGTTTCCAGAATCGCGGAAATGGTCATCACATCTCCTTTATGGAAGGCGTATGCCGTATCGCAATACTGACATCGCAATGGGCAGCCTGTCAGACGAACAAAAACCGTCGGCAACCCAACAGTTCGAGTTTCACCTTGCAAGGAGTGAAAGATCTCATTGATGCGAAGCGTTGGCGATGTGTCCATCGATGTTGTGAGTTCATTCATGGAAAGCTCATATCAATTACCCGACCAGTACGTTTGGCATACACTGCCTTTGCACGCCGGAAATTCAATTCATTGAGCGCAGATAAATGTCGGCAAGATTTGCAGCAGAAGTATTTGGGAAGCGAGACTGTACTTGGCGAAGCAACTGCTGTGCACGCTCTGCATTCCCAAGTTTGTCATAGACTGTACCTAATGAGTACATTGCATCATCGACTTTGCGTCCATCGGGGTATTGCGTCACTATTGTTTCGAACGCAAGACGTGCTTCTTCCATCATGGCAAGATTGACGTATGCCTGTCCTTTCCAATAGTAGGCGTTGGTGATGAATCTTCCGCTGGGGTAAAGGCTGAGATACTTATCGAATTCTGTAACGGCGTTCTGGTATTGCTCGTCCTGCAGCAATGAATCCAGTGCAAGCTGATACTGCTGTTGCTCTGTCAATACTGTAGGCTGCACGGAAGGTGCCGAAACGGAAGGAGTATCATTCAAAGGAACAGCACTTGCAGGCTGATCAGGAGCAATTGGTGCGGTATTGACTGCCACTTGTGGCTGTGGCGCAGTTTGAACTGGTACAGAAACCGGTGCGGCAGCATTAATCGGAACAGTCGGACTCACTTGCGTCAATGCAGCGACCGGAGCCTGCACAGCTGCCGGAGCAACTGCAGGTGCACTGATAGCAGACTGACCGCTGGAGATCGAAGTCAAACGGGTATCAAGATCGGTATATCGATCCAGCGACTCGCGCTTGAGATTATTCAATTCGTAATTCTGCTCTTCGACCAGTCCACGGAGCGTTTCCAACTCCGCACGCATTTCGCGAAACTGATCCAGCAGCATGACTAGTGCATCATTCGAAGAACTGCCTGGTTGAACTCCAGAAGAGGTCTGGCCAGGCAGGTAAGGCTGAGCTTCCACTACTCCCGCCGCGCTCATTACGTTAGTACTGAGCAGTGAGGCTGGTACCGCTATAACAAGCGTTGCGAGAAAGTGTTTCATCAACTGTGCTGCCTTGTAGAGATTACTTGATTTCTACGCGACGGTTCAGACGGTAAGAGGCTTCAGTCTGACCTGTGTCAGAAGGACGCTCTTCGCCATAGCTTACTGTTTCGATCTGAGACAGCGACGCACCATTGACTACCAGGTAATCGCGGATGCTGTTCGCACGACGCTCGCCCAATGCCAGGTTGTACTCGCGCGTGCCGCGCTCGTCTGCGTGCCCTTCCAGACGAACTCGACGGCTGGAGTTTGCAGCCAGGTTGCGACCGTGAATTGCCAGTACATCGCGATCAGACGCCATGAACTCGGAAACGTCAAAGTCAAAGTAGAACACTGTTGTAGCCAGTGCTGCTGCTTCCATGCGCTGCTGAGCTTCACGCTCACGTGCAAGGCGCTCTGCTTCTGCACGCTGTGCAGCTGCAGTCGTAGCGTCGATACCAGAAGTATCTGCAGTAGAAGCCATAGCTTCTTCGTCGCCAGTCGAACTACAGGCCGCCAGGCCCATAATTGACAAAGCCAGAATTGTTGTCTTGAAAAATTTCATGCTGTGCGTACCCACTCTGCAAGTCCTCCAATAGGCTGATGCTATCAAAAACACAAGTTTATTTAGTTCAATTTAAGAACGGCGACCAAGATGGTTCCCGAACATCGCCCTGCGCGGATGGTAAACGGAACTTTACACGTCCGTCAATTGAAACGGCATCCAGGATGCCTCTTCCATTGACCTTCGTGGCGAACATGATCATGCTTCCGTTCGGCGCCACGCTGGGAGATTCGTCTAGTGAAGTGTCAGTCAATGTTATCAACCGCTGAGTCTCGATATTGAAGATCGCTATGCTATAGCTGTTATCTTCGCGGGTGTCACGCCTGACGTGGACAAGATTCTTGCCATCCGGCAGGAAACGTCCCTTTGCACAATAAAAACAGTCGAAGGTTAGCCGCTCGGGAAAACCTCCTGTAATTCCAACTTGATAGATCTGAGGCTGACCGGTTCGGTCTGAGGTGAAGACCACGGAGCGACTGTCAGCGGACCAGCTGGGTTCAGTCTCAGCTCGTGGATGATCAGTCAGACGCGTCAACTGATTGCTCATCAGATCCATCACGTACACATCTGGGCTTCCGTCCTTCGACAATACCATTGCCAGCTTCGTGCCATCTGGCGACCATACAGGAGAGCTGTTGATGCCCGGAAAATTGGTAATCTGGCGACGCTGCCCTGTCGCGATCTCCTGGATATAGATGCGTGGCAGATTGGTTTCAAATGACAAATAGGCCACCTGACTGCCGTCTGGAGACCATGTAGGGGACATCAGGGGCTCTTGTGACTCCACTAGAACCTGTGACCTTCGACCATCATAGTCAGACTTCTCAATACGATAGTAAGTAAGCTCTGGCGAAACGAATTGTGCCGAGACGTAAAGAATTTCTGTCGAAAACGCCCCCCGAACCCCAGTGACCTGCTCATAAACTACATTACTTATCTCGTGACCGATGTCGCGCAACTGCGACATGGAACCAGTCAGCACTTCGCCAACGAGCTTTTGCTCACGTGCCACATCGAAAAACTCGTATTGCACCTGGACAAGCTGACTTCCCGGTGAGTTGGTAATCTTTCCTACCAGCAGATAATCCTGAGCCAGAATGCGCCAGTCGCGAAAAAACACTTCGGCCGCTTCATCTGGCGTGCTGAGCATGTTGCCCGCGGGCAAAGCCCGGAATTCGCCTACCTGCTGAAGATCTGCCGCCACAATTCCGGCTACATCCTCACTCAAAGCACTTGAGCCTTCCCATGAAAACGGCACTACAGCGATAGGGATGGGGTTGTCGACACCCTGAGTGATCTCGATATTCAGCTCAGCTGCCATGAGCCCCTCTGCAAACAGAGAGGCAACAATAATCAGATTTCGCAAAGTCTTGATCAATTCAATAAATCCTGAGGTCTGAATGTTAACAGGAATGTTCTGAAATTTCGGTCAAAAAGCCGAGGGTCCATGCCCTGCAACTCCGTAAATCTATTTACTTTCAGCACAGCGGACTCGGCAGCCCTGTCAAACGCAAAATCGCCGCTTGATTGGACTATGGCGACATCCAGGATGTCTCCTGTCGGTACCATGCGTATTCGCAACACTACTACCATTCCATTTCGGGCGCTTGGCGGTCGCGACCAGTACTGCTGTACAAGATCATGAATCACCGCTGAGTACGCCATTACCAGTTCCGCGTCTGTTTCAGCGAGCTCCCGTGAGTCTGCTTCCTGCTGCGCCAGAGCCTGGGCCTGAGCCTGCTCTTGTCGCTGACGCTCCTGTTCTGCCGCCACTTCCTGCTGTCGACGCTGTTCTGCCTCGCGCTGCCTCTGCTCTTCCGCTACCCGCTGCTGCTCAGCCTGGCGCTGCTCAGTCTGACGCCGCTCCAGATCCTGTTGCCGCCGCTCCGCAACTCGCTGCTCTTCCGCCTGGCGCTCTGCCTGTTCGCGCCTCTGCTCCGCCTGGGCGGATTCCTGCCGCTGCTGCTCCTGGCGTTCTCTCTCGGCACGCTGATCACGCTCCTGCTGAGCCTGCCGCTGCTGCACCTGTTCATTGCGCGCTTGCGGATTCTCGTTTACCAGCAGCGCCTTGACTGAAGGCGGACGGACAATATCGATCACTTCCGTGTCTGCCCGCTGAAAGTACAGGAGCGCCCCAACCACCGACACATGCAGCAATACTGCCAGCATGACCGAAAGTGGATATCCGTTGAAAACCGTCACAGTACGAATGAACTATTCCAGTGGTTTCGTAATCAAATTGGGACTTGCCACACCCGCTGCCTGCAAAACCGTCATAAGACTAATGAACGAGCTGTAACTGCTCTGTCCGTCGCCTTCCACAAAAACCTGAATCTGTGGATTCGCGCCAACTATTCTGCCCACCTGATCACCAATCACTTCGATGGCTACAGCAGTTCTTTCTTCTTCCTGCGTACTGCCAAGGCTGATGTAGTACTGCTCATCTGCAGTAATCGAAATCACCAGTGTTTCCGCATTTTCATCTACTTGAAGCGGCTCTGAGGACGCTTCTGGCAACTCGACAATCAGGCCCTGCGTCAAGAGCGGCGCGGTCACCATGAACACGATCAGCAACACCAGCATCACATCAATGTAGGGGACAACATTGATCTCTGCCATGGGTCTGCGACGTTTTCTGACCGTTTCCATTTAACCTCTATTTGCCCGGGGTGCTGTAAACCTGCCTGTGCAGGATGCTTGCGAATTCTTCAATAAACGTCAGGTAGTTGTTTGTCAGGGACTCTACTCTTGAAGAATAGCGATTGTAGGCAACAACAGCAGGGATAGCTGCGAACAATCCCATGGCGGTGGCAATCAGCGCCTCTGCGATGCCCGGAGCAACTACCTGCAGACTTGCCTGACTCTGGCTGGCAAGACTGATGAACGAGTTCATGATCCCGATAACTGTTCCGAACAATCCGATGTATGGAGAAACAGATCCCACAGTTGCGAGGAACGTCAAATTCTTTTCCAGCTTCTCTTCTTCGCGGGAGTAAGCAACCCGCATCGCTCTCTGCGCGCCCCCCATGACGGCGTCAGACTCAATGCCACCCTGCTGCCGCAGTCGCATGAACTCCTTGAAGCCCGCACGAAAAATATTTTCCATGCCGCCAACCTGGACACTCTCCTTCTGCTGGGAACTGCCCTCACGGAACAGCTGACTCAGGTCCATTCCAGACCAGAAGCGCTTCTCGAATCCCTCCATGCCGCGCACTGCCGCTGTAAGAACAAGCCAGCGCTGGATGATCATTACCCACGATACTACCGAGGCCATCAGGAGGATGAGCATGACCAACTGAACGGGCAGGGTTGCCGCTACTATCAATCCCCACACGTTTATCGATTCGCTCACTGCTAAACCTCCGGGCTCCAAAAACTGGCAGCATTATAAGGTATGTTTTGTGCTTCTCATACACAATCCGGTGTTTTATAAAGAGTTTTTGTCGATTAATGTGATTCCTGACTCACTCATGCATTAAACCTTTTCAATCTAACTTAGCCTCAGGAACATTCAGGCCGGGAGCTGACGAAATATGGCACAAAGAAGGCGCACATTCTGAGGGAATAGAGTTGGAATCACTCTCCGGCGAGAGGCGTGGTCGAGCCAGGCACTGGCAATCCGAAGTGAAGATAAGCATGCGGTGTAACCACACGCCCACGTGTCGTGCGCATCATGAATCCTTGCTGAATCAAATAAGGCTCAAGCACATCTTCAATAGTGTCACGCTCTTCGCTGATGGCTGCGGCAAGACTGTCAACACCGACAGGCCCTCCCCCAAACTTCTCGATCATGGTGATCAGAAGCCGGCGATCCATGTGATCAAATCCATTACTGTCGATGCTCAGCATATCCAGAGCCAGACTGGCTGCCCGCTTGTCCATTACGCCTCCGCATTTCATCTGGGCATAGTCGCGTACCCGGCGCAAAAGTCGATTGGCGATACGAGGCGTGCCCCTTGCGCGGCGCGCAATTTCTTCAGCGCCATCTGCATCGATCTCGCAGCCAAGGATTGCTGCCGAGCGACGCACGATGCTGCAAAGCTCCGACGGAGAGTAAAACTCCAGTCGCTGGATGATTCCGAAGCGGTCACGCAGAGGCGATGTCAGCAGACCTGCCCGAGTCGTCGCTCCCACCAATGTAAAAGGCGGCAAATCCAGCTTGATTGACCGGGCAGAGGGCCCTTCTCCGATCATGATGTCCAGCTGGTAATCTTCCATGGCGGGGTAAAGTATTTCTTCAATGGCCGGGCTCAGTCGATGAATCTCGTCGATGAACAGGACGTCCCCAGCCTCGAGATTGGTCAGCATGGCCGCCAGGTCACCTGCTTTTTCCAATACCGGTCCCGACGTGGTCTTGATCGACACCTGCAATTCATTGGCGATGATGTTGGCTAGCGTTGTCTTGCCCAGTCCGGGAGGCCCGAAGATCAGCACATGGTCCATGGCTTCCTTCCGATCGCGAGCGGCGCCGATGAAAATCTCCATCTGCCTTTTCACGTCACTCTGTCCAATATAGTCCTGCAATGACAGCGGGCGAATGGCTCGGTCCAGGGACTGGTCGTTAGGGCTGATGCCGGGAGATATCAAGCGATCTTCTTCATTGATCATGACGTGGTAGTATTCCTGAGCGCTTGCCGGATGAGATCTTCGCTTTTCGAGATCGCAGCGTCAGCTTTGAGTACCTGAGCTATCATGCGAGCGGCTTCCTGGGGTTTGTAGCCAAGCGAGATCAAGGCTGTTTCAGCTTCCTGAGCGATTGCACGTTCGCCTGCCCCTGCGACCACTGGAGCATCAGGAAAACTGACCTGCAGCTCACTGCCCCACTCGGAAAGACGATCTTTCATTTCTACAATCAGGCGCTCAGCAGTCTTGCGTCCAATGCCTGGCATGCGAGTCAGACCAGCGATGTCATTGACTCGAATGGTTCGGACAAACTCGTCTACAGCCATGCCCGACAGTATTGTCAGCGCCATTTTGGGACCAACACCAGACACCTTGATCAAACTGCGAAACATCTGACGCTCCTGCAGTGTGAAGAAGCCATAAAGCAAATGGGCATCTTCGCGCACGACCAGATGCGTGTGCAGACTGACTTCACGGCCCACTGCCGGTAGTTGGTAAACGGTGCTCATGGGGACATGAACCTCATAGAACACGCCAGCGACATCCACAAGGATCTCTGGAGCCAGTCTTTCTGAGAGTATCCCTCTGATTCGTCCTATCACGGCACTCGCCCCTTACTCTGCAGCCTGCTGTTGCGAAATGACGTTGCTCCGCTTATTCGCTGAAGATTCGCGCTGGTATTGGCATGGCAGATCGCGATGGCGAGCGCATCTGCTGCATCTGCCTGCACATTGCCGGTCACCCCAAGCAACACTTTGACCATATGCTGAACCTGTTCCTTTTCTGCATTGCCGTTTCCGACCAATGCCTGTTTGACCTTGCGAGGAGAATATTCGGAGAGCGCGAGATTGTGATGCAGACAGGCCACCATCGCACTGCCTCGCGCCTGCCCCAGCTTGAGCGCCGAGGAGACACTCTTGCCCAGAAACACCTCCTCGATGGCACATTCCTGAGGGGCGTACTGCTCGATGATCTGGCAGAGATTGTCAAATATCAGCTTCAATCGCGCAGGATGATCGATATCAGGAAGCCGTATGCAGCCGCAGGCTACGTACCCCAGCTTGTTACCGGTGGCATTGATGATCCCGTAACCGGTCAATCTCGAACCTGGGTCGATTCCCAGAATCAAAGTCATCAGTGTTCACTCCCGGAATTAGTCCAATCAGCTCACGCGCGCCGTCAGAGTCTGCTCATGACATCGTCGGAAATGCTCGCGTTGCTGTAAACATTCTGCACGTCATCCAGATCTTCGAGGTGATCCACCAGCTTCAGCAGCTTTTCGGCAGTGTCAAAATCGAGCGCCGCTTCCGTAGAGGCGATCATACTCACTTCCGAGGCATCGGCGTGCAATCCGGCAGCAGTCAGCGCGTCCTTGACTGCGCCAAACTGTTCCGGCGAAGTCACCACTTCCAGGCTGCCATCGGACATGAGACTGACATCATCGGCGCCGGCATCCAGCGCCACCTCCAGAATTCTGTCTTCCTCTATACCGGGCGCGAAGCTGATGGTGCCCTTTTTCTGAAACAGATAGGCAACCGAACCGCTGGTACCGAGATTGCCGCCATACTTGGAAAACCCATGTCTGACATCAGCCACGGTGCGATTCTTGTTGTCAGTCAACGTCTCGACAAGAATCGCCACGCCGCCCGGGCCATAGCCCTCGTAGACCAGCTCCTCAAGGTTTTCTGCTTCTGTCGTACCTGCACCACGCGCGATGGCCCGATCAATGGTGTCGCGTGCCATGTTGGCACCCAGCGCCTTGTCAACCGCCGCGCGCAGCCTGGGGTTGTCAGCGACGTGCTCGCCTCCAAGCCTCGCCGCGACTGTCAGCTCGCGGATCCACTTCGTAAACACCTTGCCGCGACTGAAGTCCAGACGCGCCTTCTTGTGCTTGATATTGGACCATTTGCTGTGTCCCGCCACCATTCACCTCCGGGTTGTCAGAAAGCCTATGCGCTCTTGTCGCTGGCTGCCTGACGAACCTGGATGTTCAGCTCACGCAGCTGCTTGGCTGATACCTGGCCCGGAGCATCCGTCAGCGGACATGCTGCCGACTGTGTCTTCGGGAAGGCAATGACCTCTCGAATGGACGAAGCTCCGGTCATCAGCATGATCAGTCGGTCCAGACCGAAGGCAAGACCGCCGTGGGGCGGAGCACCATAGGAGAGCGCATCCAGCAGGAAGCCGAACTTCTCCTGCGCTTCCTCGTCGCCGATACCCAGAATCTTGAACACTGACTGCTGCATGGAAGGCTGGTTGATTCGAATGGAACCACCGCCCAGCTCCGTACCGTTGAGCACCATGTCATAAGCGCGCGACAGGGCCTTCAAGGGATCTGCCTGCACTTCTTCGACGCTGCAGGACGGCGCAGTAAAGGGGTGATGCAAGGCAGTCAGACTGCCATCACTTGCTTCTTCAAACATCGGGAAATCCACTACCCAGAGCGGCGCCCAGTCGCCCTTCACCAGCCCCATGTCTGCGCCGACTTTCAGCCGCAGCGCCCCGATGGACTCGTTGACGATTTTTGCCTTGTCAGCCCCGAAGAACACCAGATCGCCGTTCTGCACGCCCAGGCGAGCAAGGACATCATGCACAACCTGCTCAGGCATGAACTTGAGAATGGGAGACTGCAGACCATCTATGCCGGCTGCCAGGTCATTGATCTTGATCCACGCCAAACCTTTAGCGCCGTAGATGGATACAAACTTCGTGTAGTCGTCGATTTCCTTGCGGCTCAGTCGACCACCATCGGGCACCCGCAGCGCAACAACACGTGACGCCGGGTCGTTGGCCGGACCATTGAATACTTTGAAATCCACGCTCTTCATGAGGTCTGCTATGTCCACCAGCTCCATGGCAATGCGCAGGTCCGGCTTGTCGGAACCGAAGCGGCGCATGGCTTCGCCGAAGGTCATGCGGGGAAACTGAGCGAATTCGACATTCAGGTGCTTCTTGAATACCTGGCGAATCATCTCCTCAGTAATGCTCATGATCTGCTCTTCATTCATGAATGAAGTTTCAATATCAATCTGCGTGAACTCTGGCTGACGATCTGCGCGAAGGTCTTCGTCACGGAAGCACTTGGCAATCTGATAGTAGCGATCCATACCAGCGACCATCAGAATCTGCTTGAAAAGCTGCGGAGACTGCGGGAGCGCAAAGAACTGGCCATGATGGGTGCGACTGGGCACCAGATAGTCACGGGCGCCCTCGGGTGTGGCACGCGTAAGAATGGGTGTCTCGATATCAAGGAAGCCATTTTCATCAAGATAGTTGCGGATGGTGTTGCTGACCTTGGAGCGAAAACGCAGGCGATCCGCCATTTCGGGCCGACGCAAATCAATGTAACGATGACGCAAACGGATGTCTTCCCCAACCTCGGCATGTTCATCCAGCATGAATGGCGGTGTTCTGGACGCATTCAGAATCTCTAGCTGCTTGCCCAGTACTTCAATGCGACCAGTACCCATCACTGCGTTGCTGGTGCCTTCGGGACGCAACCGCACGATGCCGGTAATCTTGAGCACAAATTCGCTGCGCACAGTTTCAGCCAGCGCGAAGCTCTCTTTGGCATCCGGATCAAACACGATCTGTGCAATCCCCTCGCGATCACGCAGATCGACGAATATCACGCCACCATGGTCGCGACGACGGTGGGCCCAGCCGCACAGAACCACTTCCTGTCCGACATGCTGTTCGTTCAATAGTCCGCAATAATGGCTGCGCATAACTTGTTCCTGTGTTTAATCTGTAAATTGCATCATTCAGGCTTGTTGACCAGCGCCTTGTGGCGTGGTCAGGAGCCTGTGGCTGCCGGCGCCGCACCGCCTGACCCGGAACTGTTGTCCTGGGTGCCGTGCTTGCGCTTGCCTGTCTTGAAATCTGTTTCGTACCAACCGCCGCCTTTCAGACGAAAACTGCTGGCTGATACCTGTTTTGTCAGACCATCCTTGTTGCATGCGGGACACAATGTCAGAGGGGCATCACTGATTTTCTGAAGCGCCTCCAGTTGATTGCCACACTGACTGCACCGATATTCATATATTGGCATTGGCGACAATTTCCTCCATCCAGTTCTTCGATCCCGGGACGACCCTTTGCGATTGTCGCTGGGTCGTGCGAAAAAGGCGCAGTATACCTTACCTTGGATTCATCTGGCATCCCCGAACGAGGTCAGCAAACACTATAATTCCGCGTTCTTTTCAAAGACTTCACCGGATGCTCTCACCACAGTCGCAAGCACTTGTCAGGGCGGATTAGTGCTTGCGGCTATCAGGCAAAAACTATATAAATAAGGCCCCACTGAGGCGTGAATGGAATGCAAAACGCCTAAGATCAAAGTGCAGGAAAACATCCTGGGGTTCTCCCATCAGCATGGGAGCAACACAAGAATCAACCTTCATCATTACTATAAGAGAACGGGCATGGCTGTAGAAAAAACTGTAACCGCAAAACCCAGAAGAGCAACGTCGACTGCGGCCAAGACTGCAGCCATTCAGGAAAAATACACCAAAACAGCGATTCTCAATGAGATCTCTGTGAATACAGAGCTGACCAGAAAGCAGGTCTCTGCAGTACTGGACGAGCTGACCAGCATCATAGAAAGACACTTGAAGAAGCGTGGCGCTGGCGAGTTCACCCTGCCCGGCCTGCTGAAAATCAAGTCCGTAAAGCGACCTGCTCGACCTGCCCGCAAGAATGTCCCGAATCCGTTCAAGCCGGGCGAGTTCATGGACATTGCGAAAAAGCCGGCAACAACGCGCTTGAAGATTCTGCCGTTGAAGAAGCTGAAGGATTTCGCAGAGTAATCCACTCTCGCGCCAGCCTGAAGTCAATGCGACGGCGAGCGCGAACGCCATAGCCTACGACGCAGAAAGGCAGCCTCCGGGCTGCTTTTCGCATTTTACGACCCCTACAGCAGCCACATTACGAGATCCAGGAATCATGCGCGCCAGTCAGTATCTCATCGCTACTCTCAAGGAAACTCCGGCCGATGCCGAAGTTGTCAGCCACCAGCTCATGGTCCGTGCCGGCCTGATTCGCAAACTGGCTACCGGCATGTATACCTGGTTGCCTGCCGGTCTTCGTGTGCTTCAGAAAGTCACCGGCATTATTCGCGACGAGATGAATCGTGCAGGCGCCATGGAAGTGTCGATGCCAGTGGTGCAGTCCGCCGATCTGTGGATAGAGTCAGGCCGCTGGGACAAGATGGGGCCTGAGCTGTTGCGCTTTGTCGACCGCCACGACCGCGACTTCTGCCTCGGACCAACCCATGAGGAGGTCATCACCGACCTCATACGCAATGAATTCAACAGTTACCGTCAGCTGCCTGCCAACTTCTACCAGATTCAAACCAAATTCCGGGATGAACGCCGACCTCGCTTCGGCGTGATGCGAGCCCGCGAATTTCTCATGAAGGACGCCTATTCATTTCACAGCAGCGAAGCGTCTCTGCAGGAAACCTATGATCTGATGCACCGGACCTACTGCCGCATCTTCGAGCGCCTGGGCCTGGAATACCGTCCTGTACTGGCAGACTCCGGCAATATCGGTGGCAGCATGTCCCATGAATTCCATGTGCTGGCTGACTCCGGCGAAGATGAAATTGTTTTCAGCTCGGCAAGCCCGTATGCCGCCAACATCGAGATGGCAACCGGCCAGGTGCCGGATGCAGGCTATGCGATTGGCGAGACGCCGGGCGCCAGCCGGGTCGTTCCCACGCCCTCAGCACACTCCATCGAGGAAGTTTGTGCCCTGCTCGGCAAGGACGCGCGTCGCCTGGTCAAGACGCTGATCGTCAAAGGCATTGCCGATGAGCAGAATCCCAGCGGCCTGGTGGCCTTGCTGATTCGCGGCGATCAGGACATCAATCCCGTCAAGGCCGAAAAACTGGCCCAGGTTGCCTCTCCTTTCACCATGGCGGAAGACGCGCAGATTCAGGCAGTGCTTGGATGTCTCCCGGGGAGCATTGGTCCGGTCGACCTGAAGATTCCGGCAATTGCAGACCACAGCGTCGTGGATCTGGTGAACTTCGTCTGCGGCGCCAACAGCGACGGCAAGCACCTCGTGGATGCCAACTGGGGAGAGCTCTGCCGCTTCGACAGTACTGCTGATATCCGCAAGGTGCGCGAAGGGGACATCAGCCCGGACGGCAAAGGCACGCTTTCCATCAAGCGCGGCATCGAAGTGGGCCACATCTTCCAGCTCGGCACCAAATACAGCCAGGCCATGCACGCTACTTTTCTGGATGAAAACGGCAAGTCACAGGTGATGATCATGGGCTGCTACGGCATCGGCGTCAGCCGCATCGTGGCCGCCTGCATCGAGCAGAGTCATGACGCCCAGGGCATCATCTGGCCCGACAATATCGCTCCGTTTCAGGTGGCGATCATTCCGCTGAACGCGCACAAGTCGGATGCCGTGCGCGTACTCAGCGAGCAACTTGCGGCACAGCTGGAAGACGCTGGCTTCGAAGTGCTGCTGGACGATCGTGACAAGAAAACCAGTGCCGGCGTGAAATTTGCGGATATGGAGCTGATGGGGATGCCCCATCGCATCGTCGTCTCCGAGCGCGGCATTGAGCAGAATGTTCTTGAGTACAAGTCGCGCCGCGCGCAAGACAACGAGATGGTGCCCGCCGACGAGATAGTGGCATTTCTGAAAACGCGCATTCGTCGCGACTGACCGCCCCCAGGCAGAGACCAAGACCATGTCAGCCGTAACGCAAGCCCCCTACATTCTCGTGCTCTACTACAGCCGCACGGGCGCCACCGAGACCATGGCCAGACTGATCGCACGTGGCGTGGAGCAGGCCGGAGGCATCGAAGCGCGCATCCGGACGGTGCCCGCCGTGTCACCAGTGACAGAGGCAACCGCGTCAACAGTGCCCTCGAGCGGTGCGGTGTACTGCACGGAGGACGACTTGCGACATTGCTCGGGCCTGATTCTTGGCAGTCCGACGCGCTTCGGCAACATGGCTGCGCCTTTGAAGCATTTTATCGACAATACCGGCGCGCTTTGGCTGTCCGGGGCACTGATCAACAAGCCTGCCGCCGTATTTACGTCCACCTCCAGTCTGCATGGAGGCCAGGAATCGACTCTTTTGAGCATGTTCATGCCGCTCATGCACCACGGCATGCTGCTGTGCGGACTGCCCTACAGCGAACCGCAATTGATGGCGACGCAGTCGGGCGGCACACCTTACGGAGCGAGTCATCATGCGGGAGTTGACGGCAAACGGCGCCTGGACGACGACGAAAGTGCGTTGTGCCTGGCGCTGGGCAAACGCGTGGCCAGCATCGCATTGACCCTGAATTCCTGAATCCCGCCCCATGACTCGCGCTAGCGCCGAGTCTGCAGAGACCTCGACCCATGAGTACAGAAGAACATCCCTTCGACGCCAGCCCGGAACCCGCCATCATCGCGAAGTCCAATAGAGTCGTGGTACTTGCCTATACAGCCCTGCTCACTGTTTTTGTCCTTTACGCACTGTGGCAGCTGGCAGCTGGCGGCAATGCCGTGGTGATCGTCGTACTACTGCTGATCAAAATCGTGCCTCTGGCGATCTTCATTCCCGGGCTGCGCGCCCGCAATTTGCGCACCTACGCGTGGCTGTCTTTCGTGTGTTTACTTTATTTCGTGCAATCGGTGCAGACTGCCTTCACTGTCGACGCACGGGTGTATGGCGTGCTTGTCACTCTGCTCGTCTCCACTCTGTTCTGTGCGCTGGTGGTCTATATCCGCAGCTATCGGGGACACTACAAAGTGTCGTTCTGAAACACTTCGCGAACCAGCGGGATGGTGATTCTGCGCTGGGTCCGAAGGCAATGTTCGTCCAGCCGCTCCAGCAGTGAGAACAAGCCTTTGCTGCTGCGTTCGGTGCGCTGCAGAACGTAGTGCGCCACCTCCTCCGACAAGTCCATGCCACGCAGGCGCGCACGTTTCAGCAGCGCCTGAATCTTGTCTTCATCAGTCAGCTCATGCACTTGAAACACCAGCCCCAGCTGCAGACGCGACAACAGATCCGGCAATTGCACCTGCAGCTGTCGTGGCGCACTTCTGCCGGCAATCAACAGCCGGGTGCCCGAATCCCGCAGGCGATTGAACAGGGAGAACAGCGCCAGCTCCCAGTCAGCATTGCCTGCGATTTGCTCGACGTCATCCAGGCAGACCATATCCAGCGCCTCCAGCCCCTCGAGCATCTCCGGATGAAACTGCGCGTGCATCTGCAATGGCATATATAGGGTGCCACCGGCGTGTCCCTCCTGCTGACAGAGCGCCTGCAGCAGATGGCTGCATCCGGCCCCCGGGACTCCCCACAACCAGGTGAACTGTGCAAGGTGCGTGGCGTCACGAAGGTAGTCCAGCGCCTGGGCATTGGCAGCGGTAACATGGAAATTGTCGAAGGTCGCAGCGTCATCCAGCATGATCTGCAGCGAAAGTTGCCGCGGGCGGAGCATGTCAGCGCACCCAGCGAAAGTGCAGAACGCTTTGCTCGGTACTCTGGCCTGGCACGTCAAGGGGCTGGAGATCGCGTCCAAGGGAAATGAACTCTGTGAACAGGAATGCCGAGCTTGAAAGCCACACATCCAGTTCTATGCCAGAGCCATCCAGCAGTGCAGCGGCAACTGTGTCCACCACGGCAAGATTATCCATGTAAGCCATAAGATTGACGTAATCAGTGGCACTGTCCATACCCTCCACGCGCACCGTCACCCTTGAATTGGCAGGCGCTTCAAGGCTGTTGAAAGCGAAGTGGCTGGCAAGCTGCGCCGTGACCTGGTTCAGAGTGCCCAGGGTGTAGACAGACAAATCCCGTTCGAAGGCATCGAACGTCTCCGCACTGCCCCTGAACAAGAACTGCCACAATCCCACCAGATCCCCATTGGGAGACTCCAGCAGCCGACCACTCAGAATGGCGTCTGCGCCATAACGTGCACTGGCATTGCGAATGGCTGCCTCGTCCAGACTCCAGGCCACATCGGCAGGCAGATTGCGGCGGTCTTCGAGGTCCATGACCGGTATCAGCACCGGCAGGCCGCGGACTCGAGAGAACTCTCGCACTATCTCCAGCATGGGGTGTTCAGAGTCGGCACTCAGGAGTTCACGTTGTCCCGTGGCATTCTGCACCGAAAGCCATAACAGCACTGCAGGACGGTCGCGATCCCAGACTGGCACGCCAGAAGACATCAACATCTGGTTTACCAGGGCGCTGTCGAAACTCACACTGATGAGGGTGCGCGGTTCCGGCCCGGTGGAGTCCGTTCTATAGCTCACTTCCTGCACATAGCTCTGGGCATCGCGAACCGCACGCTCCACAGCTGCATTGCCAAGGTGACGCTCTACGCCGGTAATCTTCAGAATGACGGCGGTCAACCCCTCGCGGTAGGCACGGATGCGTTCTGCATCGCCCTGATCCTGCACCGCGATTTCCTGTTCATAGAGACCTTGTACCAGCAATGCGTGGACAGGAGCACTGCTGAACAGCCCCGACAAGAGAGTCACAAAGAGCAGAAGTGAGGGCAAGGAAAGGAGTTTTTTCATGTACGGCATGATACCTGATCCTCCCCGCCATGACACGCCAGCCTCCCA
>CAMCRC010000017.1 GCA_945877175.1 Klebsiella pneumoniae
AGAGTTGGAGAGAGCATTACAATCATGTTCGACCGCACTCCAGCCTGGAGAACATGACGCCAATCGAGTTCAAACAGAAGTGCAATTCAACTATGAAAGCCGGGGCTATAGTCCAGTTTTGAATGGCACGAAGAAATCAGGCAGGTCACGACGTCTGACCACGCGGTATTGCCACTTCCATCTTCGACACTTATGCGCGCAGGAACATTGCGGTATAGTGCTGCCTGGATTTTTGTACAACTTGCACAGGAGTTTTGAGTCGATGAGATTTTTTTTGGCAGCACTACTAGTCAGCATGACCAGTCTATTGAACGCAGCGGAAAGCGCGAACCCAGTTGTGGTGATGGAGACGAACCAAGGTACTGTAAGAATTGAGTTGTGGGCTGACAAAGCACCAATTACCGTAGCCAATTTTTTGCGCTATACCGAGGCAGGTTTTTACAACGGACTGGTTTTTCATAGGGTAATACCCGGCTTCATGATACAAGGCGGAGGCTTCAATCCAGCTATGGTTCAATCTTCAGCATTTGAACCAATCAAAAATGAAGCCACAGCTGAGCTCAAGAACGTTCGCGGTACTCTGGCTATGGCGCGCACGCAAGTAGTCGACAGCGCGAGCAGCCAGTTCTTCATCAATCTCGCGGACAATGTTTTCCTGGATCATACAGATGAAACGGCTCGCGGTTTTGGGTACGCAGTATTCGGCGAAGTGATTGAAGGAATGGATATTGTGGATCAGATTGCGACTGTCGCAACAGGCAACGCACAAGGTCACCAGAATGTCCCACTGGAACCAGTGATCATCACAACTATGCGCCGAGAGTAAGCCGCATACGCGCTATCCGTCGCAGCACCCAACGCGCTGCTGTGACGGCATAGCAGCCGCTTGCGTTCCGGGACCAGTACGCAGCCCTATTTCCGAATCTTACTTTTTGTACAGAGTTGTCACCTTTGCTTTTTCGAGCCTGCGGCCTTGGACTTGAGATTCTGTATCCCACAAGGGATCGCTCGCCACTTCTTTGGGATGAAATCCATCCACAGCTTTCATCAGAATCTCCCGAATTGCATGCAGGTCCATTCTTTTGCATGCTTGTTGCAACTCAATTAGCAAGACTTCAAGCTCCTGCCACGTCAAGGCCACTTCTTCGGCACGCATGATCTTGGGATGCTCGGTTCCGGTGACAGATTCGCCAATCAGCAATTCTTCAAACAACTTTTCTCCGGGGCGAAGACCGGTGTACTCAATAGCGATGTCACCTTTGTAGGAGTTTTCGTCCTTCACGTCATATCCCATCAGATGAACCATTTTCCTGGCCAGGTCTATTATTTTGATGGGCTCGTGCATGTCCAGCACGAATACATCTCCGCCAGTCGCCATTGATCCCGCCTGAATGACCAACTGGGCAGCCTCCTGCACCGTCATGAAGTAACGGGTAACTTCAGGATGCGTAACCGTTACGGGCCCACCCAGACTTATTTGTCGCCTGAACAAAGGCACGACGGAGCCAGACGAACCCAGCACGTTACCAAATCTCACCATGCTGAAACATGTAGTGCTCTGATTGTAGGCAAGCGCCTGCAAGACCTGCTCTGCAAAGCGCTTTGTTGCACCCATGAAATTGGTAGGCCTGACTGCCTTGTCCGTGGAAATAAGCACAAAATTGCGCACGCCAGTCTTTTCGGCAGATTGCGCAGAAACAAGTGTGCCGAAAATATTGTTCTGAACTCCTTCGATGATATTGCTCTCTACCATCGGTACTTGCTTGTAGGCAGCGACGTGATAAACCGTTTCAACTGCAAAGCGGCGCATAATATGTTCCATCAATGGCGCATTGCAGACATTGCCAAGCAAAGCGACTAACGCAATCTCTTCTCCACGCTCGATGGTAGTTCGCGTCTCGAGCAATTCGTTTTCCACTGTGTACAAGCCAAATTCGGAGCTATCCAAAAGAATCAGCCGGGAAGGTTTCAGGAAGAGAATCTGCCTGCAGAGTTCCGATCCAATCGAACCGGCTGCTCCAGTTACCAGTACGGAACGACCCGTGATACAGGCTCCCATGAGTTTTGGATTTGGCGGCACAATGTCGCGCCCAAGGAGATCTTCGATATCAATATCACGAACCTCATCTACTCCCACCTTTCCTGAAACCATGTCAAAAAGATCCGGCACTGTTTTCACATGCACTGGCAGGTGTTCAAGTCGATTGAGAATCTCCTTCCTTTCAGCGTGTGTCGCAGATGGTACGGCAAGGAGAATTTGTCGCACTGAAAAATTGGCGATCAGGTCGGCGAGTGCGCCGGGACTGTAAACTCGAATGCCATGCACAGTGCTTCCAATCAAGCCCCGACTGTCATCTACGAATGCTACGGGCAGGTATTGATCTCCATTCTGCAATGCAGCAACCAGTTGCATGCCGGAACTGCCAGCTCCATAAATAATGACGGGCTCCTTTGGACGAAAGTTTTGTATGAGACTCTGCAATGCCACCTTGGCAACAAAGCGGCTGCCACCAACGAACAAAAGAGAAATCATCCAATAGAGAGGGAATGTGGCAATGTCGTATCCGGATGGCAGCACCAGAACGTAGGAGACGGCCGCAAGCAACACAGTGGAAATGGTAACGCCTTGGAGAACAATGAAGCCAGATTGCAACCCCATGTAGAGCAGAATGGCGCGATACAGACCAATTTTGTAGAACACGACAACACTGGCAATATTGGAAACTGCGATGTAAGGGTAGACATCCTGATTGGTCGAGAAAAAGTCGGATCCGAGCAATGCAGAAGAGAGCCAGAGTGCAAGGGCCAGCATGAGGCTGTCGGCGAGCATCATCAGCATCTGCTTTACAGTGCGAGATAACGGGACCGTGTACAAATTCATACGCTCTCCTTTCCTGCACCAAGTCTATGTACGAGTGCAAGCAAGGGTACTATGCCAATGCTTGCAAAATATACCCCATGTTCAGGGTGTACGTTTGCCAGCCACGCAAGTGGTAGCAGCCAGAACACATTGATTGCAAACACAGAGAGAGTGATTCCCAGGTGACTACCCGAATTGCGCGATGCATGCTGATAGGCATGTTGCCTGTGAGCTACGAAAACAGCATTTCCCGCAACAATGCGACGCAGGAGGGTGACACTGGCATCTGTTATGAAGCACGCCAGCAACAGAAACCAGGCCCACAATGACATGCTTCCATGCACGTGGCTGAGCAGCGCGATTACTGCAAATGTCAGCCCGAGAAAGCCGCTTCCTACGTCGCCCATGAATATCTTGGCTGGGGGCCAGTTCCACACCAGAAAGCCTGCGGCTCCACTAAACAAACCAAGACAAAGCAAGCCCAACAAAACATCGCCGTTGGCGAAAAGAAAAACAGCCGCCGCGAAACTGACAAATGCCGCTTCCATACCTGCAATGCCATCAATTCCATCCATGAAATTGTAAAGATTCGACATCCATACAAGTGCCATCGGAAGAAGCACCCAAACAAAAATCAGTCCGTGAATCTGAAATTCACCAATGAG
Source organism: Klebsiella pneumoniae (assembly GCA_945877175.1). Classification (GTDB taxonomy): domain Bacteria; phylum Pseudomonadota; class Gammaproteobacteria; order Pseudomonadales; family Pseudohongiellaceae; genus UBA5078. The sequence goes on from CAMCRC010000017.1 coordinate 3,526, forward strand.
TAGTGGCGGGATATCCCCTGCATACATTACGGCAAAAAATGCACAAATGAACTGGATTGCCAGCCTCAGCCAGGCACTGAGGTGCAATCGATCGTCAACCAAACCAACAATTGCGACAGGCAAGCCTGCTGCAAGCACTACTATTTCTGGAAGGGCAAGATCACGGGTACTGGCAAGAATGGCAAGCACAACGACATAACTCACTACAATCGCAACGCCGCCGCCAACGGGAGTTGGCATAGTATGAGAGCTTCTGTGCGTAGGGAGGGCTAGTGTCTGAGTCTGAATCGCCAGAATCCGGACAAGTGAAGTCACGACTACTGCTACCAGGAATAGTGGGATCGCGAGGAACACTTCTGCCATGAATTTACCTTCGCAATTTTCATAAAACAGGGCGCCAAAAGACGCCCTGCTTTGATACTTCAGCGTGACTGAACACTACTCTCTTGTTGAGACCACGATACGCTCGCGATTGCGGGCAATGGTAGCGGGCCCTATTCCACGCACTTGCTCTAGATCTTCAATGGTCTTGAATTCACCATTCTGCTCTCGGAAAGCTACAATCTCGCGAGCTTTGGCGAGGCCGATGCCATCCAGAGCCATGGCCAAAGTCTCAGCATCAGCCGTGTTTATATCCACCTGCGTTCGTGCCTCCTCTACTTCGGCCTGGCGTGGATCATTCTGGGCCCAGGCAGGAGATTGAAGCGATACCAACGCGGCGACAAGCAATGCTAGCAAACATGAAGTCCGTTTCATGATGGGTTTCCTTTATTTCCAATTGGATTGAACACACTGCAGCTTCACTGACGCTGCACTAGTCAATCTAGCAAAGATTGGAAAAACTGCCATGCAATTGCTCAGAAATCATGGCCAGTTTGCCCCCAGGATCTGCTGCTTTCGTAATCGGACGACCTATAACCAGATAATGGCTGCCTGCAAGTATCGCATCGACCGGGGTAACAACTCGCTTCTGGTCGTTGGCATCATCACTTTCTGTGCGAATTCCAGGAGTCACAAGACAGAAGGCATCACCCAAGTGCGCTCTGAGCATCGCTGTTTCGGCAGCAGAACAAACAACGCCGTCCATGCCACTTTGCTGCGCAAGCGTTGCGAGACGCAGGACTTGCTGTGCCGGTGTTATGGCAATTCCCAATTCCAACAAGTCAGTCTGAGAAAGACTGGTCAAGACTGTGACCGCAATCAGCAGCGGCTTGCTTGAACTGTTTTCTATTGCGGCTCTGGCAGCACTCATCATTTCACTGCCACCAGAAGCATGGACATTGACCATCCAGACTCCAAGGGCAGCAGCCGCGGCAACCGCTTTGGCAACGGTATTCGGGATGTCATGAAATTTGAGATCGAGAAAGACATCAAAGCCCATAGCGATGACTTCCTGCACAAACGCGGGACCAGCGCTGGTAAACAACTCCTTGCCGATCTTGACGCGACAAAGCGAAGGACTGAGGAGCTTCAGCAAGGCTCGCGCCTCTTCTGCGGAGGCAAAATCGAGCGCTATGACGATGCGCTTGGGATCAAACTTGCGAGTAGTCATGGTGTTACTCTTCCATTTTTTTTGAATCAGCAGATCAGCCAGGATGCAGATCTTGTTTTACTTGATGAGTTGTCGTTGTCCCCAGTTTCGTCAGCATCAATTCGGCTCGAAGACGCTCCATTTCACGTTCGCCTCGCCATCTCCTGAAAATGCCAGCTCCCAGAGCCAGTCCCACCAAACCACCTGAAATGAATGCCGAGAGCACCCACAAAGCCAGGGGCTGAGGTGCAAATACAATGAAGCCAAACGACAGTGCTACTTGTTCAGTATTGAAGAATGTAAATCCGACAGTGAGCAAGAAGATCAGCACGAGGAAAAGCAACTTGAAGGCACGTGAAAGCTTCAACATAAGGTCAGTGTCTCCAGATTTTCGAGCTGCGCAGAAGCAAAAAATTCAAGGATCATGCAATACAAAAACGGCAAGCTCTTTCGAGATTGCCGTTTTCAGTTACACAGTCAGGCGAGCCTGCCAAGCTATGGATAGGTTTCCAAGCTTAGATTGACTCTGTCACGCAACTCCTTACCAGGCTTGAAATGAGGCACGTACTTCCCATTCAAATCAACCGGCGTACCAGTCTTGGGGTTGCGGCCTACCCGGGGAATTCGGTAGTGAAGTGAAAAACTTCCGAATCCCCGAATCTCTATCCGACCACCTTCGGACAACACCTGAGACATATATTCAATCATTGCCTTCACGGACAACTCCACATCTTTGGATGAGAGCTGAGTCTGCTTTCCTGCAATTCGATCTATAAGTTCAGACTTGGTCATGGCCTATTCCTTGTAAATAATCCTGCTGACATCAGTCAACGCTGCACGCGAACACAAGCACGTTCAGAAATTACTTCTTGTCCATCTCTGCTTTGATCAGGTCACCAATTGTGGTTGGTGCTGCCGATGCTGGCTCCTGATTCTTGTGGTCCTGTATAGCAGACTTCTCGTCATCAATTTCGATTGCCTTGATGGAAAGACCAAGTACTCGGCTCTTGCGATCAACACTGATCACCTTCACTTCTACTTCATCGCCTTCCTTCAACGCGTTGCGAGCGTCCTCCACTTTGTCTCGACTTATTTCAGATGCACGCAGTACACCCTCTACGCCGTCCTTCAATGTAACAGTGGCAGACTTCGCATCAACGGAGGACACTACGCCCTTGACGATGCTGCCCTTCTCGAATTCACCAACGTAGCTGACGAACGGGTCATCAGAAAGCTGCTTGATACCAAGGGAAATACGTTCACGCTCGGAGTCGATGGACAGAATGACTGTCTCGATCTCGTCACCCTTCTTGTAGGCACGGACTGCCTCCTCGCCCGGCTCATCCCAAGAGATGTCGGACAGGTGCACCAGACCGTCGATGTTGCCTTCGAGCCCGATGAAGATACCGAAGTCAGTGATGGACTTGATGCTGCCACTGATCTTGTCGCCCTTCTTGTAAGTCTCTGCAAATCGATCCCATGGATTCTGGAAGCACTGCTTGATACCCAGAGAAATACGACGTCTTTCTTCGTCGATATCCAGAATCATCACATCTACAACATCGCCCAGCTGAACCACTTTGGATGGATGAACGTTCTTGTTCGTCCAGTCCATTTCAGACACGTGTACCAGACCCTCTACGCCCTGTTCCAGTTCCGCGAAGCAACCGTAGTCAGTAAGGTTGGTAACAGTTGCCTTGACGATGGAATTTTCCGGGTAACGCGCCTTGATTGCGACCCATGGATCTTCTCCGAGCTGCTTGAGGCCCAGAGAAACACGATTGCGCTCTCTGTCGTACTTCAGAATCTTCACCTGAATCTCATCGCCAACATTGACGATCTCACTTGGGTGCTTGATACGCTTCCAGGACATGTCGGTAATGTGCAGCAGACCGTCCACACCACCCAGATCCACGAACGCGCCGTAATCTGTGAGGTTCTTGACGACACCCTTGACGGACATGCCCTCCTGCAGAGCCGCCAGCAATTCATCGCGCTCTTCAGTGCTGACCGCTTCCAGAACCGCACGACGGGAAACCACCACGTTGTTGCGCTTCTGATCCAGCTTGATCAGTTTGAATTCCAGTTCCTGGCCTTCCAGGTGAGTTGTGTCGCGGATAGGACGTACGTCGACAAGAGAGCCCGGCAGGAACGCACGGATATTGTTGAGGTCAACGGTGAAACCACCTTTGACCTTGCCATTGATCACACCAATGACTACTTCGTTCTTCTCGAATGCTGCTTCCAGATCCATCCAGGACTCGGCGCGTTTGGCCTTCTCACGGGACAGACGTGTTTCACCGAAACCGTCTTCAACAGTTTCCAGCGCTACTTTGACTGAATCGCCAACTGACAGAGAAAACGTGCCGTTCTCATCCAGAAACTGGCTGCGTGGAATAACACCTTCGGACTTCAATCCAGCGTGGACCGTTACCCAGTCCGAATCGATCGCAATGATTACACCAGTCACAATGGCACCAGGTGTCATATCAATATCATTCAAGCTCTGTTCAAACAATTCAGCGAAACTTTCAGTCATTTCAATTCCTGTGTATTACGAGACTTGCCGCGCTCCAGCTTGCACGGGGTTGTTGAAAAAGTAATGTGATCGACACGCGCTGGTTGAATCGCTCACTTTACGAGAATGCCTGTTTTCCTCAATTCTGTACCAAATCGTTCTTTCACGAGAAGGAGCACCTGCTCGACAACCTGATCGATGGAAAGTGACGTGGTGTCTAGTGTCACTGCATCCTCGGCGGGCTTGAGCGGCGATATGCTGCGGGTGCTGTCCCGTTCGTCCCGGGCTTGGATATCCAGAAAAAGGGCGGAGAGGTTAACATCAATACCCTTACCAATCAACTGCTTATAACGTCGTTTTGCTCTCTCTTCGGCCGAGGCGGTCAGGAACACCTTCAGCGCGGCATCTGGAAACACTACAGTTCCCATGTCTCTGCCATCTGCCACCAGTCCTGGCCACTGCCGAAACTGGTGCTGGCGGTCCAGCAAGACAGCCCGGACAGCAGGAATGACCGCCACTTCAGAGGCAGCCGCGCCCGCTGTTTCGTCACGCAGCCTGTCAGAGACTTCCATACCGTCAAGCCAGATGCCCCCACCCTCCAGGTCAAAGCGAATATCCATCGCTGAAGCAAGGGCAAGCAATTCCGGCTCGTCAGTTGTAGATACGCCCGCTCTATTGGCAGCCAGCCCAAGCAGCCGGTACAAAGCGCCGCTATCAAGAAAATGCCAACCAAGAATCGCCGCAATACGCGTGCTGATAGTGCCTTTGCCTGATCCACCGGGTCCATCTATCGTTAGGACGGGGATCGAAAGTTCTCCCCCTGCAGCCCCGTCAATTCTACCCTCGGACAATCCGGACTCCCTGAAATGACGGGAAACAAAATGATCTCTTGTTCCTTTTGCACTCGCAAAACGTTGCGCCATGTATTCGCCTTCCTTGTTGAGAATCGCGCTCCGCATTCTGGACAGTTCGTCCATGTAGGCATCAAGCACAGCAATTGTTGCGGGGCCATTCGCGAGAAATATGTCTCGCCACATCGACGGATCACTGGATGCTATTCGGGTAAATCCGGCGAACCCGCCAGCGGCGTAGCGAAAAATGTCATCAGACAAGTGCTGTTGAGTAAGCGTATTGACCAATGCGTACGCGAGAAGATGTGGCAAATGGCTGGTGGCAGCCAGAACAGCATCATGAGTCCCAACTTCCATGAAATGTACGTCTGCACCCAATTGTCGCCACATAAGCGAAACCAGGTCCAATGCCTCTGAGGAGGTGCTGGTCAACGGAGTAATAATCACTTTCCGATCGGCGTACAGGCCCGCAGAAGACGCGTCATAGCCGCTTTTTTCCGAACCGGCAATCGGATGCGCAGGCACAAAAAAGGCTTGATCACCCCCATAAATGCTGCGAACGTCTTCTAAGACGCTCCCTTTGACACTGGCAGCATCTGTAATGACCACGTCATGGCGAGCATGCGAACGAAGCTGCTCCAGTATTGACCGCATACTGAGAGTAGGCACTGCGATGATGATCAGGTCTGCCTCACCTGCAATCTCATGCAAATCTGTAGACCAGAAGTCGATGACGCCGTCGGACTGGGCTTTGCGCAATTGCACTTCATCACGCCCGCACGCGCCTATGAATTTGCACACGGAGTGCTGACGCAGCCCGCGAGCAATAGACCCCCCTATCAATCCAAGACCCACAATCAGCACATGCATGTCATTGAGTTGTTTCATGCGCTTACACCGTTGCCACTGGGTAAGAGCCAAGATTCTTGACATTCACTGTGCGATCCCGCAGTTGCTCGAAAACACTGATTACAGCAGCATCCTCTGCATGACCCTCGAAATCGATGAAAAACACATAGGCCCAAATGCTGTCTCGCGCGGGCCGGGTTTCGATCTTGGTGAGGCTGACCTGGAAGGTATTGAAAGGTTCGAGAACACGAAACAATGCGCCAGGCTTGTTTTCAGTGCACACCAGAATGGAGGTTTTGTCCCGGCCGGTGCGCAGGGCGCTCTCGCGGGAAAGCACCAGAAACCGCGTGCTGTTGTTGCTTTGGTCCTGGATGCGGCGCTCGGCAATCTGCAAGCCATACAAATAGGCAGCCCGCTCTCCTGCAATAGCAGCCGTCGTGGGATCCTCCGAAGCTATACGAGCGGCTTCCGCATTGCTGGCCACTTCAGTGGTGGCCACAGTTGGCCAGTGCGCCTTGAGCCAATGGCGACATTGAGCCAGAGACTGACGGTGAGACACGATCCGGTGTATTGCGGCAGGCGTGGTGTCCCGGCGCATCAGGAAATTGTGCTCTATAGGAATGATGACTTCCGCAACAATGCCGAGCGAGGTGTCCATCAGGCAATCCTGAGTGATGTTCACAGCACCTTCGGTGGAGTTCTCAACAGGCACTACACCATAACGGGCGCGCCCGGCTTCTACCTCAACAAACACCTCATCAATGGATGACATTCCGCGCTTGGGAATTGCTTCGCCAAAATGCCGATCGGCGGCTGCATGTGTGAAAGTGCCTGCAGGGCCCAGAAAGGCAACAACATCCTTTTTGCCGTTTTGCTCGCTGGTGTCACTCACGCTTGCAAGCCCTCCTTCAGCTTCTCGCCTGTCAGATGCAACTTCATGCTTCGGGCGTATCCTGAGAATCAGCTACCTCAGCAGAATCCGCGATATCGACGGCTGGCTGACCACTATCGTCTGGCTCCTCGATGCGCTCGAGGCCGACCAGCTTTTCTTCAGACTTCAATTTTATCAGCCGCACGCCCTGGGTATTGCGACTCAACACGGAGACTTCGTCTACCCGAGTTCGCACCAGTGTGCCGCGGTCTGAAATGAGCATGATCTCGTCACCTTCAGATACCTGCACAGCACCAACCAGCTTGCCATTGCGCTCGCTGGTCTGCATACCGATGACGCCTTGTCCGCCGCGACCGTACAGCGGAAACTCTTCACTATTGGTGCGCTTGCCGTAGCCATTCTCCGACACGGTCAGGACTTGCTTGCTGTCCTCTGGAATGATCAGCGCGATCATCTGTTGTCCTTCCTGCAGTCGAATACCACGGACACCTCGAGCTGTTCGACCCATCTCCCGCACGTCTGTCTCGCGGAATCGAATGGTCTTCCCGCTGCTGCTGAACAACATGATGTCCTGTTGCCCGTCAGTTTCTGCAGTGCCGATCAGCGTGTCGCCTTCATCCAGCTCGATGGCGCGAAGACCAACGCTGCGCTGCCTGGAGAAGCTGCTCAAGGATGTTCTTTTCACTGTGCCCATGGCTGTGGCCATGAAAACGAAATGCCCTTCGGCGTACTCTCTAACGGGCAATAGACTGGTAATGTGCTCTCCTTCCTCGAGCGGAAGAATATTGACGATTGGTTTGCCGCGCGATATGCGGCTTGCCAGAGGAATATTGAAGACACGCAGCCAGTAGACCTTGCCAGTGCTGGTGAAGCACAAAAGTGTGTCGTGGCTGCTGGCAATCAGCAGATGCTCGACAACATCTTCGTCCTTCACACTGGCAGCCGCCTTGCCCATGCCGCCACGGCGCTGCGCCTGATAGTCTGTCAAAGGTTGCGACTTGGCATACCCACTTCGGGAAATAGTAACTACGCGGTCTTCTTCCGTAATCAGGTCTTCCATCGACAGGTCGAGTTGTGACGTCGTGATCTCTGTCTTGCGCTCATCACCATAGTTCTCGCGCACCTGCGCCAGTTCTTCCCGTACGACGGTGAACAGCCGCATTTCGCTGCCGAGAATGTCCATATAGTCGCTGATCTGTCGCAAAAGCTCCTGGTAGTCGTTGATAAGTTTTTCCTGCTCCAGACCCGTCAATCGATTCAAACGCAAATCGAGAATCGCCTGAGCCTGAGCGGGAGAAAGATAGTAATCCTGACCACGCATGCCGAAAACTGCTGGCAGATCTTCAGGACGACAGGCATCAGCGCCAGCCTCGCCCAGCAACTGCAGCACGCTGACTGCGCGCCAGGCTCGCGCCATCAACTTCTCCTTGGCTTCGGAGGTCGTGGGAGACTCCTTGATCAGTGCGATGACCGCATCGATATCCGCCAGCGCGACTGCGAGACCTTCCAGAATATGGCCCTTCTCACGGGCCTTGCGCAGCAGGTATACGGTTCTGCGTGTCACTACCTCGCGGCGATGACGAATGAAAGACTGAATGATTTGCTTCAGATTCAAAAGCTTGGGCTGACCATCGACCAGCGCCACCATGTTGATGCCGAACACGGACTGCATCTGGGTCTGGGCATAGAGGTTGTTCAGAACAACTTCGCCCACTTCTCCGCGGCGCAGTTCGATGACGATACGCATACCGTCCTTGTCAGACTCGTCGCGCAGCTCGGAGATGCCTTCCAGCTTCTTCTCCTTGACCAGTTCCGCAATGCGTTCGATCAGTCGTGCCTTGTTCAACTGATAAGGAATCTCGGTCACGATGATGGTCTGACGGCCGGTCTTCTCGTCTTCGATGACCTCGGCCCGGGCACGCAGATAGATTCGCCCGCGGCCCGTTCTGTAAGCCTCGACGATGCCGGCCCGCCCATTGATGATCGCTGCTGTCGGGAAATCCGGGCCCTTGATGTGCTCCATCAGCTCGTCGATGGAAATGTCTTCGTTGTCCAGCATGGCCACACAGGCATCTACGACTTCGCGCAGATTGTGCGGCGGGATGTTGGTGGCCATGCCCACGGCGATACCGGAAGAGCCGTTGACCAGGAGATTGGGAATCTGCGTGGGGAAGACGTCGGGAATCTTCTCAGTGCCGTCATAGTTGTCGGAGAAGTCCACTGTCTCCTTGTCCAGATCGGCCATGAGATCGTGGGCAATCTTCGCCATGCGGATCTCGGTATAACGCATGGCGGCCGCCATGTCGCCGTCGACCGATCCAAAATTGCCCTGGCCGTCTACCAGCGTGTAACGCAGCGAGAAACTCTGGGCCATGCGCACAATCGTGTCATAGACGGCCGAGTCACCATGGGGGTGATACTTACCGATCACGTCCCCGACAACGCGTGCTGATTTCTTGTAGGGTTTGTTCCAGTCATTGGAAAGGACATTCATGGCGAACAGAACGCGCCTGTGGACAGGCTTCAAACCATCCCGCACATCCGGCAACGCGCGCCCCACGATGACACTCATCGCATAGGCCAGATAGGACTCCCTCATCTCGCTTTCAAGGGAAACCGGCGATACCTGTTTTGATGTTTCTGACATAACGAACAAATCCCTCAATGTTGCTCACAAGCCTTTGGTGTCACTGGAAAAATCCAGACAATTCTACTACCGGACCTGGTCCCAGAATCGGGCCCCGCGAAAGCGCCTGATGGTATCACAGACTTAGCGGAAGCCGACACAGGGGCGCTATTTCAAAACTCATTGGCTATAATCGCCGGCCACTCACCCCCGGACACAGGGATCAGCCCTGGGCAGGACGTCATGCAACAACGAATTGATCTTCTGATTCACGCTTCGTGGATCGTGACCTGTGACAGCGAGCAGAACATCATGGAGGACCACTGTCTCGCCGTTGCAGACGGACACATCGTGGACATTCTTCCTGGCAACCTTGCTCGATTGACCTATCTCGCAGGGCAGGAGATCGACCTCCGGGGGCATGCCTTGATGCCTGGCCTCGTCAACGCCCACGGCCATGCGGCCATGTCCTTGCTGCGCGGGGCCGCAGATGATCTCTCGCTGCACGCCTGGCTGCAGGACTATATCTGGCCTCTTGAGGGCCGCTGGGTGGACGAGGAGTTCGTCTACCAGGGCACGCGCCTGGCCATCGCAGAAATGCTGCTGTCGGGAACAACCTGCTTTGCCGACATGTATTTCTTTCCCAACGCCGCAGCACGCGCCGCCGTCGAAGCGGGCATGCGAGCTCAGCTGGCCTGCCCGATCATTGACTTTCCGACAGCGTGGGCCAGTGATGCTGACGAATACATCAGCAAAGCCACGGCGCTGCATGATCAGTTCCGCAATCACCCGCTCGTCAGCATCGCGTTCGGCGCGCATGCACCGTATACCGTTTCTGACGCGCCCCTGTTGAAGATTGCCAGCTTCGCCGAGGAGCTCGACATCCCGATCCACATGCATGTGCACGAGACTGCTCAGGAAGTGGCGGATGCCGTCGCTGCATCCGGCAAACGGCCGTTGCAGCGCCTCTTGGAGCTCGGCCTGATCTCGCCGCGGATGGTGTGCGTACACGCCACACAACTGAACGATGAAGAGCGCGCGATGCTCAGCGTGAGCGGCACAACTGTCGTGCATTGCCCGGAGTCCAACTTGAAGCTGGCCAGTGGATTCTGCGAGGTAGCGAAGCTGATCGATGCGGGCGTCAATGTCGCATTGGGAACGGATGGCGCCGCCAGCAACAACGATCTGGACATGTTCAGCGAGATGCGCACCGCGGCGCTGCTGGCCAAAGCCGTAAAGGGAGATGCTTCGGCATTGCCCGCGGCGAAGGCGCTGCAAATGGCTACTCTAAACGGCGCTCGCGCACTGGGGCTTGATAGCGAGATCGGCTCGCTGGAGGCTGGCAAACTCGCCGATATCATTTCAGTCAATCTGAGTGATCTCAATACACAGCCTCTTTTCAATCCGGCATCACAGCTGGTGTACAGCACCAACAGCCGCCAGGTCAGCAACGTCTGGGTGGCCGGCCGCCTGCTGGTGGACAATCGTCAGCTGACAACTATCGACACAGAGGCCGTGCGAAGAGACGTCGCACGCTGGCAACAACGCCTGTATCCAGACACCCGCCATCAGGAGATTCTGCATGAGCACGACTAACACCAATGCGGCAGCCAATTGCGATGACGCCGAGATTCGCAAGTTCGAGGCCCTCGCATCGCGCTGGTGGGACCCCAACAGCGAATTCAAACCACTGCATGAAATCAATCCCCTGCGGATGGGCTTCATCACCGCCAAAACTGTGCTGGCAGGCAAGTCTGTCGTCGACATTGGCTGCGGAGGCGGCATTCTGAGCGAAGCGATGGCCCGTCAGGGAGCAAACGTAACGGCTATCGACATGGCCAACGCGTCCCTGTCAGTAGCGCGGCTGCATCAGCTGGAAAGTGGCCTGCAGATCCGCTACGAGAAGATCTCAGCGGAAGACCTGGCTGCTCGCGAACCCGGCACCTTCGACGTCGTAACCTGCCTCGAGATGCTGGAACATGTGCCTGACCCACAGTCAGTGGTCCAGGCCTGTGCCAGGCTCGCCAAACCCGGTGGACACCTCTTTTTCTCCACGATCAACCGCAATCCCAAGTCCTACGTCTTTGCCATACTGGGTGCCGAGTACATTCTGAATCTGCTGCCAAGAGGCACTCATGAGTACGCCAGATTCATCAAGCCCTCTGAGCTTGCCGGCTGGACCCGCCACAGCAGCCTGGACTCGGGAGAACTCACTGGCATGACTTACAACCTGCTGACCAAGCGCTACTCGCTGGGCAAGGATGTGGACGTGAATTACATGATGCACTGCACGCGTCCGGCAGACGGGATTGCCCTCAAGTGAACAGCGTCAAACAGAGCTACAAGGGCCTGCCTGGCTGTGTGTTGTTCGATCTGGACGGCACCCTTGTCGATACGGCACCTGACTTCTCCACCGTTCTGCGCACGATGACGGAGGAGCTGGGCCTTGCGCCCGTTCTCGAAGAGCGGGTTCTGCAGACTGTCTCCAACGGCGCCGGGGCACTGGTGCAGATGGCCTTTGGTCTGGCACCAGAGCACACGGACTTCCAGCACCGCCTGGACCGCCTGCTGACCCTGTATGCCGCTCAGATACCGCAGACCAGGTCGCGACTTTACCCCGGAATGGAAACGCTTCTGCGCTACCTCGAAGGCAACGGCATCGCCTGGGGCGTTGTGACCAACAAGGCAGTAAAATTCAGCGCCCCACTGCTGAAGGCTCTGCAATTGGACACCCGCTGCGCCGCGCTCATCTGCCCGGACCATGTAACGCGCACCAAGCCAGACCCCGAGCCACTGCTGCTGGCCTGCGCACGTATTGGCTGCGAGCCCGCATCAGCGATATACGTAGGAGACCACGCACGCGACATCACCGCGGGACGCGCGGCGGGCATGTACACCATTGCCGCGGCCTACGGCTACATTGCCCCGGAAGATACCGCTACGGCCTGGGGAGCAGACATGATCATCGCCGACGCAGACACGTTGACACACTGGCTGCGACATCTGTCTCCGACCTCCTGACACACACACAGAGAACTCTGACTCACCATGGAACATACAATGGAACATTACCACCCGAAGCCAGACCTGCTCGATGGCCGAACAATCCTGGTCACAGGTGCCGGCGACGGCCTGGGCAAAGCCGCGGCGACGAGCTTCGCCGAACATGGCGCCACCGTGATTCTGCTGGGAAAAACCCAGTCCAAACTGGAATCGCTGTATGACGAGATCGTCGGCAAGGGACTGCCGGAACCTGTCATCCATCCGATGAACCTGCACACGGCCGTCGAAGAGGAATACAAGGTGCTCGGCGACTCAATTCTTGAGCAGTTTGGACGCCTGGACGGCATTCTGCACAGCGCCGCTGTTCTGGGCCCCCGCACACCCATTCAGTTCTATGCCGCCGAATCCTGGATGAAGGTGATGCAGGTGAATGTCAACGCGGCATTTCTCCTGTGCAAGTCGCTGATGCCAGCATTGCAGGCATCAGCCGATGCCAGCATTGCCTTCACATCATCCAGCGTTGGTCGCAAGGGCCGGGCCTACTGGGGAGGGTACTCCGTCAGCAAGTTTGCGGTTGAAGGCCTGATGCAGGTACTTGCCGACGAACTGCGTCAAACCAGCGCCATCCGCGTCAACAGTATTGACCCGGGCGCCACGCGCACCAACATGCGCAAGGAAGCCTATCCGGCAGAAGACCCGAATACCCTGGTCACTCCGCAGGAAAGAATGGGCCTGTACCTCTACCTTATGGGAAGCGACAGCAAAGGCATCACGGGACAGGCTTTGCACGCCTGAAGCGACACGGCGCGTCAGAAATATGACGCGAAACGCAGCGACAGTGCCGGCAAATCGACAAAAATTGCCGCTCCCAATCCAGGAGCGGCAATCGCTCCCCGTCACAGCGTGCTCGACATTACCCGCCTTGATTATCGTAACCAATTGAATAAAAAGACCTTAATTCATAAACCTCAGGGTTGGCATGATACTGGCTTTAGCTCCTCCGCAGGCATCAATCAGGATGCTCGCTGCAATTGTCTGCCGCTTTTGCAGACACATGGACTCAGGAGCTTCAAACAATGGCTACGCCACTGCAAACCTCGAACACCATCGACTTCAACAGCGCCAGAATCAGTCTGACAAAGCCTCAGATCACGCCAAACGAAGTCGCGCGCGAGAATTACAGCGAGCGGCGCTATCGCATGGCCGCCAGCCTGCAGACCACTCTGGACATTGAACAACTTCTGCATCTCTTCCTTGCAGATCTGAAGCCAAGCGTGGAACTGGACGGGCTTCAGTACATCAATGAAACCCAGCAACTGCAGATTGTGTCCGGTAAAAAAGCCTCGCACAGCTGTGGATATCGACTGATTACTGCCAACGATCATCTTGGGGAAATCGTCTTCTATCGCAATACCCGTTTTTCTGACCAGAATCTGCAAGCCATCGAAGTCATGCTGAGCGCGCTGATCTGCCCGCTGCGCAACGCGCTGACCTACCGCGATGCCTTGATGGCCTCCCTGACAGACCCTCTGACCGGCGCCGGCAATCGCATTGCCATGGACCATGCGCTGGAGCGCGAACTCAATCTGGCGCGCCGCTTCAAGCAGCCGATGTCCTTGCTGGTGCTGGATGTCGACAAGTTCAAAGTGATCAACGACACCTTCGGGCACAGCGCAGGCGATGCGGTGTTGCGGCAGATTGTCAGCGCCGTGGTGCGCATCAACCGCAATACCGATCTGACGTTCCGTTACGGTGGCGACGAGCTGGTAGTACTGCTCAACCGCACAAACGCTGAAGGTGCCCTCGTGATTGCCGAACGTTTGCGCAAGGCAATCGAAGGCATGGAAATCATTGTTGGAGAAGAAAGCATCACCACGACTGTCAGCATAGGCGTAACGTCCTTTGTCAATCAGGATACCGCCGAGAGCATGTTCAACCGTGCAGACAAGGCGCTGTATCTGATCAAGAGTGCTGGCGGCAACAAGGCCATCGGACTCTGACACGTCGAACACAAACCAGAAAGAGCAATCAAGGGGTAAATCATGGTCGTCTCCGTAAGTGCAAATCTGCATTCCGAGGCCAGTACCGACAAGACCAGGGCCATCATTCAGACGGATGCATTCAGTGCCGAGAAACTCGACCTGAAGATTCAGCTGGGCGAAGTGCTGCAGACATCGCTGGACCTGAACATGCTGCTGAAGCTGTTTCTGGAAAAAGTGAGCACTGTGGTGCGACTGGATGGCATTCACTACTCGAATGAAGATCTCGGGATTGAAGCGTCCATCGCCAAGCAGGCGACGCACAGCTGCGGCTACCGTCTCATCACCAGCGAAGACAAACTGGGTGAAGTGATTTTCAAGCGCGGCAAAAAGTTCACTGAAAAATAACTGAGCATTCTAGAAACACTGCTTTCCACTCTGATATATCCGCTGCGCAATGCATTGCGCTTCAGCATGGCGGTGCGCAGTGCGTTCATGGACCCCCTCACAGGTGCGGGCAATTCCCGCTTCCTGCCGCAGACGCTGGATAGAGAAATCGATCTGGCCAAGCGCCACAATCAGCCACTCAGCGTGCTGATGGTGGAAGTGGATGGCTTCCGCAAACTTCTTGACCAGCATGGCCTGGGGAATGCAGAGCGTGTTCTGCGCGAGCTGGCAGCCAATCTCAGCCAGTGGTCTCGAACAACGGATGCGGTTTTCAGAAATAATGGCGATCAGTTCATGCTCATTCTAAGCAATACTGACAAAGTGGGCGCGAATGTCATCGCCCGGCGCATTCAGGAAGGCGCGGCAGCCATGTGCTCCGTTGCCGCAGATAATTCCACGGCAGTAGCGGAGTCACTGTCCCTGAGTCAGGGACTGGCAGTAGTGACGGGCACTGATTCCAGCACCAGTCTGCTGGAACGTGCGGCCAAGGCACTCGCCAGCGCCAGAAAGCGTGGCGGCAACCTGATTCACAACTGAACTGTCTCAGCGTCGCACTGGCGCAAGTTTGCGCGGCTTTGCGTTCATTGGCAGGTTGACGGCATTGTAAAGCAGGCTCATTTCCTCACGGGGCAGTTCGTAGAACTCGCCCCGAGTGACTTTGCTGGGGATGAAAATCGGACCATACCGGACGCGCTTCAAGCGGCTGACGCGAATGCCCTGGGATTCCCAAAGCTTGCGCACTTCGCGATTGCGCCCTTCCATCAGCACAACGTGGTACCAGCGATTGACACCTTCGCCCGCAAAATACTGAATGTCAGTAAACCGGCACAGGTGGTCTTCAATCATGACGCCCTTGAGCAAATTTCGAATGACCTCCTCCGACACATCTCCCATTACGCGCACGGCATATTCCCGGTCAATATTCGATGACGGATGCATGAGCCGGTTGGCCAGCTCGCCATCAGTGGTGAACAGCAGCAAGCCACTGGTGTTGATGTCGAGACGGCCAATGGCTACCCAGCGTCCATGGGTGATCTTCGGCAGCTTGTCGAACACCGAGGGGCGCCCTTCCGGATCCTTGCGTGAGCAGATCTCGTCTTCGGGTTTGTTGTAGAGAAGTACTCGCTGCATTTCGGCCACGGCGCTGTTCGGGTTGACTTTCTTGCCATCCACCAGCAGCACATCATCCTTGCCGACACGATCGCCGATCATGGCTACGACGCCATTGATCTTCACGCGAGCCTGCTTGATCCATTCTTCCAGCTCACGACGTGAACCGAAGCCGGCACGCGCCAGCACTTTCTGCAGCTTTTCGTTCATGATGTCTCCCGACATGCAAAGGGCCGGCGTCGCCTGTGCCACGCCAGCAGGTTGAATCAGACTTGCTCTTCTGCATCCGGAGAATCGTCGCGACGACGAGACTCCTTTTCTTCATTGCGGGCACCGAACTGACCAATACCAAGAATTTCGTCCAGCGGACGCTTCGCCAGCGCAATGGCCTCTTCTTCGTCGAGAAAGCCTTCTCCGGAATCCAGATCATCACTGTCGTCGGCGTCGAGGTCCTCGACGTCATCTTCCAGGGGGATTGGAGGCAGGTCCAGCACGCGCATCCCAGCCAGATCATCGTCCTCCAGCGCCAGTTCCGGATTCAACTTGTCCAGATCGCGGATCTCTGACAGCGGCGGCAACTCTTGCAGACTCTTCAGATTGAAGTAGTCAAGAAATTGCCGGGTCGTTGCAAACATGGCGGGGCGACCTGGCACGTCACGGTGACCTACTACCCGGATCCACTCGCGGTCCAGCAGGGTACGAATGATGGTGGAGCTGACGCTGACGCCACGGATCTCTTCTATATCGCCCCGAGTAATCGGCTGCCTGTAGGCGACCAGTGCGAGGGTCTCGAGAAGGGCGCGGGTGTAGCGTTGCGGCTTCTCTTCCCATAGGCGCGACACCCAGGGGCTCAGCTCCTGACGCACCTGGAAGCGAAATCCTGACGCCACTTCCTTCAACTCGAATCCACGGCCGGCGCAGTCAGCAGCTACCTGTCCGACTGCCGCTCGCAACTCCTCTTCCGAGGGACGCTCCTCTTCCAGAAAGACTTCCGCAATTGCTGTCAGAGACAAGGGTTTGCTTGCAGCCAACAGCAAGCCTTCGATGATCTGGCGGAGTTTGTAGTCTGTCTCGTTCATTCACTTCTAGCCTTCAGATGTATGGGACCAAACGGCTCGGTCTGCACAATTTCGATCAGGGAATCCTTGATCAGTTCCATGACGGCCAGAAAGGTGACCACCACCCCCAGCCTTCCCTCTTCCCGCATCAGCAGGGAAACCAATGGCACAAACCGCTGCGAGGACAGGCGTACCAGAATTTCGGACATCTTTTCGCGTGTGGAAAGCGTTTCCCTCTGAACATGGTGGCGCTCGAACATGTCGGCACGGCGCAACACCATGGCCAATGAAATGAGAATCTCGCGCAGATCCACGTCGGGTTCAGGCGCCTGGCGATCCATTTTCGGCGACTCGGCCTCGGCCGCATAAATATCTCGCTCCAGTCTTGGCAGCTCGTCCAAGTCTTCGGCGGCTTTCTTGTAACGCTCGTATTCCTGCAGGCGGCGAATCAGTTGCGCTCGCGGATCCTCTTCCTCGTCTTCATCGGTGCTGCTGCGTGGCAACAACATGCGCGACTTGATTTCGGCCAGCATGGCGGCCATCACCAGATACTCTCCGGCCAGTTCGAACTGACTGGCTTCCATCAGGTCAACGTAGGCCATGTACTGATCGGTAATGTCGGATACGTTGATATCCAGGATGTCGATGTTCTGGCGCTTTATAAGGTACAGCAGCAAATCCAGTGGCCCCTCGAAGGCCTCCAGAAAGACTTCCAGCGCATCGGGCGGGATATACAGATCGGTAGGCAGCTCGGTCACTGCCTTGCCGTCAAGGAATGCAAAAGGCATTTCCTGCTGAGTGCCATCCGCCTCCTGGTCACCGCCGTCCTCACTGCCAGAGCGACGCCTACCTGGCACCAGCAGGCGCCCACGTGGCTGCGCCGCGCCCTCTTCCGAGGGCACCGTCACTGCAGGATTGGCGTCAGGTGTTTCGGACATGCTGGGTTCCTAGCGGTAGTTCAAGCCCATGGCCTGGCGGACATCGTCCATGGTCCGCACTGCAGTCTCCCGCGCGCGCTCACTGCCCGCTGCAAGCACTGCGCGCACTGCATCGGGATTCTTTTCATATTCGGCAGCGCGTACCTGTATGGGCTGCAATTCGGCGATGACCGCGTCGATAACGGGGCGTTTGCACTCCAGACAACCTATTCCGGCGCTGCGGCACCCGGCTTGAACCCAGTTGCGGGTGGTCTGATCGGAATAGACCTCATGCAGCTGCCAAACGGGGCACCTCGACGGATCACCCGGATCGGTGCGGCGAATGCGTGCGGGATCCGTCGGCATTGTGGAAATCTTCTTCTGCACCTGGTCCAGCGGCTCGCGCAGTGCAATGGTGTTGTTGTAGGACTTGGACATCTTCTGCCCGTCCAGACCCGGCATCTTCGCGGCGGGCGTCAGCAGCGCCTGAGGCTCGACGAGAATCATCTTGCCACTGCCTTCCAGATGCCCGAGCAGGCGCTCCTTGTCACTGCCGGAAAGATTCTGCTGGGCGTTGACCAATGCCCGGCCACTTTCCAGAGCATCCTGTGAACCATCCTGCTGATAGGCCGTGCGCAGAACCGCGAATTCGCGCACCGCACTCTTGCCCATTTTGCGCAAGGCCTGCTCGGCACGCTCTGCAAAATCGGGCTCGCGCCCGTACATGTGGTTGAAGCGGCGAGCCACTTCGCGAGTCAGCTCAACGTGGGCCACCTGGTCCGCGCCTACCGGAACATGGGCCGCCTTGTAGATGAGAATGTCAGCACTCTGCAGCAGCGGATAACCAAGGAACCCGTAGGTCTCAAGATCCTTGTCGCGAAGTTTCTCCTGCTGGTCCTTGTAGCTTGGCACGCGCTCGAGCCAGCCCAGTGGCGTGATCATCGACAGCAGCAGATGCAGTTCGGCATGTTCAGGCACTCTGGACTGCAGAAACAGGGAACTGGCATTCGGGTCGACGCCCACTGCCAGCCAGTCGATCACCATCTCGAACACACTTTCCTGGAGAATCCGGGGGTCACTGTAGTGAGTGGTCAGTGCATGCCAGTCAGCGACGAAGAAAAAGCACTCGTACTGGTGTTGCAACACAATCCAGTTCTTGAGCACGCCATGCAGATGACCCAGGTGGAGCCTGCCTGTCGGGCGCATGCCTGAGAGAACGCGTTGCTGCGAATGGGCGGAAGACAATCCCTCACTCCTTGATTTTCTGACCGATTTTTAAGTGCGGCATTATTGCAGATGGGCTGTTCGAATACGATTGATTTTCTGTTGGCAGGGCTTGGCAAGCTACTGGAACGGGGTGGGGTCGCCTTTTCCGGTGCGCAATACCTGGGCTGCACCCTCCGCGAGATCGATCACGGTAGTGGCTTCATTCCCGCAAGAGCCGCTGTCGATGATGAGATCCACCAGATGCTCCATACGATCCTGAATGTCATAGATATCCGTCAGTGGCTCAGGGTCGCCCGGCAGAATGAGACTGGTGCTCATCAGTGGCTGCCCGATCTCTGCGATCAAGGCTTGAGCAACGGCATTGTCGGGCACTCGCAGGCCGATGGTCTTGCGCCGGGGATGCATGAGACGGCGCGGAACTTCGGCCGTCGCATTGAGAATGAACGTGTATGGACCTGGTGTATACGCCTTCAAGAGGCGATAAGCGCTGTTGGGCACCTTTGCATAAGTAGCGATGGAAGAAAGATCGGCGCAGACCAGCGTGAAATTGTGCTTGTCGTCCAGTTGCCGGATGCGGCGGATGCGCTCCAGCGCATCCTTGTCACCGATGCAGCAACCCAGTGCATAAGTGGAATCCGTCGGATAGATGATGACGCCCCCTTCCAGCAGCACCCGCACGGCATGCTTGATGAGGCGAGGTTCCGGATTCTGAGGATGGATATGGAGCAGCTGGGCCATGGGAACATCACTTGCCGGAGTCTGCAGACAGTGGCTGGAGCGCTGTCTGTCGGGGCCGGCGCGGCGAACAATACCAGACTCCCCCGGGCAAATCGATTACCATGAGCGCCTCAAAACACCCCCAATTCAGCGAGGAAAACCAGGAATGCTGTACGCCATACTCTGTGAAGACGTCCCCGACAGCCTGCCGTTGCGCCTGGCTGCCAGACCCGCCCATCTCGAACGCCTCCAGTCCATGGTGGAGGCCGGAAGAATCATCCTGGCTGGCCCGCACCCAGCAGTCGATTCAGTTGATCCAGGCGCTGCAGGCTTTACGGGCAGCCTGATCGTGGCAAGTTTCGACACACTGCAGGAAGCGCAGGTCTGGGCGAATGCCGACCCCTATGTCACGGCGGGCGTCTTCGCCAAAGTCACGGTCAAACCCTTCCGCAAGGTACTCCCCTGAACGGATTCAGGGTGCCGAATCTGTCGGCCTGAGGGCCGGAAACCCGACGTCCAGAGTGGCATTCCACGCATCGACTTCGGCTTTCCTGCGTGCCATCAACGCCGTAGTATCTCCCGTGATGGTGATGCTGACGATGCGATCCCCGCGGGCAATGCTGCGCACTACTTCCATGCCGCTGGTGACATTGCCGAACACCGAGTGCAAGCCGTCCAGATGAGGCGTTGGCACCAGCGTGAAGAAGAACTGGCTGCCGTCGGTCCCTGGACCGCTGTTGGCCATGGACAGGGTGCCGGGGCGCGTGTGCTTGAGCACGATCTCGCCAGTGTAACGATACCCCGGTCCTCCCGTGCCTGTGCCCAGCGGGTCCCCCCCCTGTGCTACGAAGTTGCGCTCGACACGGTGAAATGTGAGGCCGTCATAGAATCCGCGGCGAGCCAGATTCACGAAACTGGCCACGGTCGTGGGTGCCGCGCGCTCATTGAGGTCGGCTTCGATCGTGCCCTTGTCTGTCACGATCGTGGCTTTGAGGGACTGGGCATGAGCGCTGCCCGCGCAGCATAGCAACATCACACTGCACACCAGTACGCGCGTGTTTGACAGCAACCGTCCAAGCCTCATAAATCCATCCTGAATTGCATGATCACGGGAGCATGATCAGAGAACTGCTGCCCCGTATAAATCTGCGCCGCCTCCACCGTGTCGACCAGCTCGGGGCCGATTACATGGTAGTCGAGACGCCACCCGACATTCTTTGCACGTGCCTGACCGCGCGCCGACCACCAGCTGTATTGCTCAGGCTGCTTGTTGACCAGCCGGAACGCATCCACCCAGCCAGCCTCGTCATAAAGTGTGTTCAGCCAGCGGCGCTCCTCGGGCAAAAAACCTGAATTCTTCTGGTTGGATTTCCAGTTCTTGAGGTCGATTTCCTTGTGACAAATATTCCAGTCGCCGCAAATTATGTAGTGACGACTGTCTGCCCGCAGCGCGCGCATGTGCTTCATGAAATCGTGAAGAAAAGAGAACTTGCAGGACTGACGCTCTTCGCCGCTGGAGCCGGATGGCAGATATAGTGATGCCACACTGAGATTGCCAAAATCAGCCTGGATATAGCGCCCCTCCTCATCTGCCAGCGCAAAGCCCAGCCCGGGCGTTACTCTGTCGGGCTTTTTTCTGGAAAAGATCGCCGTGCCGGAATACCCCTTCTTGAGCGCATCAAAATAATAGCAGTGAAACCCTTCCGGGAAGTACTGTGCGTCTTCCAGCTGACCGATCTGCGCTTTGGTTTCCTGCAGACATACAATGTCGACATCCTGCGTCTTCAACCAGTCGAAGAAGCCCTTCTTCGCTGCTGATCGAATGCCGTTGCAATTCAATGTCATGACTTTCACAGACCGACCTCCTTTGCGACTGAAGCCTGAGCCCGCACGAGCCTGACCAGCTCGGTGACCATGGGTTTCATGAAGAACTGGGACTCCGGCATCACTCTGACGCGCACGCCAGCAGCCGTCAACTGATCGCCCACCACCGGGCCCACAGCAGCCACGGTTACGCGGGCGAGGCCAGCCTTCAGGACATCCTCGATACCGTGCCGGTGCGCTACGTCCACGAGACGCGTGTACTGGGGCTGGCTTGTAAACGTCATCATCGTGACGTCGCCGCGGGCAAGGCTGTGCAAGAACTCAACTACTTTTTCCTCGTGCGTATGCGGCGCATAAACATAAGGTGCCACGCTGCTCGCAATGGCACCGCGGCGAAGCAGATAGTCCATCAGCAGCAGGTTGGGCTCTTCACCATACAATTGCACTGCGACTCGCTTGCCAGCCAGCTCAAGCTCCTCCAGCGCCTCTATGACGCCCGGCGTGGTCGGTGCCTTCCCAAGCAGATCGGGCTTGAGGTCGACTTCCTTGAGAGCTCGCCCGGGTTTGGGCCCGCGGCAGACGGTAAAAGTACGCCGGAGGGCAGCAATAAAGGCCTCCTCCCGATCATGCCGCTGGGCCACGCCGCGCAGACGTCGCAGACCTTCGCCAGTAAGGATGATCAGGTAGTCAGCCGGTGTGGCTATGAATTCGTCAATCCAGAGCAGGATTGGCGCAGGATCAGGTGCATCCAGGATGGCGACAAGCGGAACTCGCATGACGCTGGCACCTCGCCTGGCCAGCAGCTCTTCGAGAATGTCGAGTTGCCTGCTTTCGGGGACCGCGACCACCTGTCCGCGCAAGGCAGTCGATGTTTCAGGCTCTTCCATCAAAAGTGTTACCAAAAGAAATAATTACTGTGAGACGAAACGAATATTCGTTACGATAAATAACTTAAAATATCAGTTGTTACCCATATACCCACATGTGTTACGATACGCTCCGTTACAAAGCAGCAAGCAAGTAACACTTCAACCAACCCTTGAATCAGGAGTATCCAATGAGCGAACTTTTTGTAAATGCACGAGCCGTAATGATTTCTGTCACTGTCTTTGCAGCCTCTGTCGCTGTGCCTTTGCTCACAATGCTTGGCGCTGCGTGATCCCGGCCGGCCTCACGGCCATTGACCATCAAAATACCGGGGTCACCCACATGCGAACAAGACAAGACAGCGGCACCTGCACCACTCTCCCGCTGTGAAGGTTTGATCTGAGCGTCAGCCTCTCACAGCGGGAATTCCTTTCCTCGCGTCGCCTCATCCGATCTTCTTGAGTTTGTCCACGAAATTGCAGGGCCTGTGACGACTGTCCAACTGCTGCGACACAATACCTTCCCATGCCGTCCTGCACGCTCCCGGAGAGCCTGGCATGCAGAACACGATAGTGCCATTGGCAAGTCCCGCGAATGCCCGTGACTGAATGGTGGAACAACCGATCTCTGCAAATGACAGCTGTCGAAACAATTCTCCGAAGCCATCGATATGCTTGTCGAGCAAGGGTGTAATTGCAGTGACCGTGTTGTCACGGTACGTAAAGCCCGTCCCTCCCGTCAGCAACACAGCCTGCACATCGTCATCAGCGATCAGGGTTGCCACCATCGCGCGCAACTTGTAGGTATCGTCTTTCACGATCTGCTTGCTGAGCAGGCGGTGGCCGGCCGCATTCACGCACTCCACAAGGTAAGCGCCAGACTTGTCAGTCTCTTCCGTTCGCGTGTCAGACACAGTGACAACGGCGACATTGACAGGGGTGAATTCAGTTTTTTTCTCTGAGTTTGCTAGTGACATGAAAGGCAGGAGTCTCCGCGGTAATGCGACGAATCTGATGCCTTGCAGCCTGGAAAAGGAGGCGGATTCGCGCGGGTTTTTTGGAATACTGATTCAGGAGTGAGGGCTTCAACCACCTGTCATGTTCATAAGCCGGACAGGCTGAACATGGTCTTTCTCATAGAAGAAATGACGCTCGGGCTTCAAGTGCATGGCACCGATGATGGCCTGTTTCACACCCTCCAGCCCACCATTCTGTTCGCGCAGCACGACGCGCAAATCGACGGAATGTTCATTGCCGAGACACAACAGAAGCCGCCCTTCCACTGTCACCCGCACACGGTTGCAGTCACCACAAAAATTGTGACTTACGGGCGAGATGAAACCGATGCGGCTTTTGCGCCCCGGGATCTGGTAATAACGGGATGGCCCGGCTGTCTTGTCCTTGATCGGCAGCACCGCATACTTCGCCGCGATGACACCGCGCACCCACTCATTGCTGCACACCGTGTTTTCACGATCATGATCCGAGGCATTGCCCAGCGGCATCTCTTCGATGAAGGCGATGTCGAGATCACGGTCCAGCGCGTATTCGGTAAGGGCCAGCACTTCGTCATCGTTGTAGCCCTTCATGATTACGGCATTCAAACGGATGTGTTCGAAATTCTGCTGGCGAGCTGCTTCCACGCCGGCAAGCACACTTTCCAGCTTGCCGGTGCGGGAAATGCGCCGGAAGCGCTCGGCATCAAGACTGTCCAGACTGATATTGATGCGATTCACGCCAGCCTGCCGCAGCGGCTGCGCATATTTGTCCAATTGCGCGCCATTGGTGGTCAGCAGCAGCTCCTTGAGACCCGGCAAACGCCCGAGGCTCTCCACCAGTGACATCACATTGTTGCGCACCAGCGGTTCGCCCCCTGTCAGGCGAATCTTGTTCACCCCCAGTTCGGTAAAAGCCTGCGCAATGATATGAAGTTCTTCCAGTGACAGCACCTGATCGCGGGGCAGGAAAGTCATCTCTTCCGTCATGCAGTACACACAGCGGAAGTCACAGCGATCTGTAACGGACAGGCGAATGTAATCCACGCGACGCCCGAAGGAATCAATCAATGCAGGCATTGCGCTGCCGCCTGGGCTGTTCGTGTCTGAAGTTGTGGTGTTTGTCATGTCAGGACTGGGTCAGATAGTGATTCGCGAATTTGGAGCGCACTTCGGTCTTCAAAAGTTTGCCGGTGGCAGTATGGGGAAGCGCGTCCACGAATACAACATCGTCGGGCAACCACCACTTCGCTACCTTGTCGGTCAAAAAGTGCTGCAGCTCGCCTGCACTCACCTGCGCGCCCGCCTTGCGCACGATGAGCAGCAGTGGCCGCTCGTCCCAGCGCGGGTGTGCAATGCCAACTACACAGGCCTCGGCGACAGCGGGATGCCCCACGGCATGATTTTCCAGTTCAATGGAGCTGATCCACTCCCCGCCCGACTTGATGACATCCTTGCTGCGATCGACGATCTGCATGTAACCGGCCGGGTCGATGGTGGACACATCGCCCGTGTCAAACCATCCGCCGCGGAAGGCCGAGCGATCATCATTCTTGTAATAGCCACTGGCGATCCAGGGGCCGCGCACCATCAGCTTGCCGAAAGTCCTGCCATCATGGGGCAAGGGCTGGTCCTGGTCATCGACAATGCGCATCTCCACGCCAAACACGGCGCGGCCCTGCTTTGACTGGATACGCGCGCGAGCCTCCTTGTCGGCCTGCGCAAGGTAGGGCGTGCGGGCGCACAGGCTGCCCATTGGGCTCATCTCCGTCATGCCCCAGGCATGAATCGGAAATACGCCATATACATCCTGGAATTTTTCCATCATGGAGCGCGGGGCTGCCGAGCCGCCGATCACGACATCCTCGACACTGTCCAGATTGCCTTTGATGGAGTCGATGTAATTGAGCAGCCCCAGCCAGACGGTCGGCACCCCCAGCATGGAAGTCGCCTTCTCGCCGTCAATCAATTCGTACAGCGACGCGCCGTCCATGCCCGCTCCCGGAAATACGATGCCTGCGCCTGCTATCGGCGCGCTGTAGGGAACTCCCCATGCGCACACATGAAACATGGGAACGACTGGCAGCACACGGGACATGGGGCCAAGATTCAGCGCCGAAGAGCGGCAGGCCGAAACGGCATGCAGCACGGTGGAGCGATGGGAATACAGCACGCCTTTGGGGTTCCCCGTCGTGCCGGAGGTGTAACACAGCCCAGCTGCAGTGCGTTCATCAAACTCGGGCCAGGCAAACTCTTCGGACTCCTCTGCAATCAGGTCTTCATAGCAGATCAGATTGGGCAGCACCCCGGAGCTCGGCATGTGCGCCGCATCCGTCATCACCACTATACCCTTGACCACCGCAATATGGTCCTTGATGGCTTCCAGCAGCGGCACGAACGTCAGGTCAACGAACAGGTATTTGTCTTCAGCGTGATTGACGATGTAGATGATCTGTTCGGCGAACAGGCGGGGATTGATGGTGTGAATGATGGCGCCCATGCCCGAGATGGCATAGTAGAGCTCAAAATGACGGTAGGTGTTCCATGCCAGGGTGGCAATACGATCGCCCTGATGCACGTCCAGGCTGCGCAGCGCGTTGGCGAGTTTCTTCGTCCTGCGCAGCGCGTCGCCGTAGGAGTAACGATGAATTCCGCCTTCCACCTGACGCGTGACAATTTGCGAATCAGTATTGAATGTCGCCGCGTATTCCAGGATATCCGCAATGTTCAGCGGCTTGTCCATCATGATTCCAAACATGCCAACCCCCCGTTTCTTGTTGTAGTCGAAGTGGTACGGATGAATTCCAGCGCCTCAGGGCACCCGATCAGCAATCACCAGTGGAATCATGGCTGCATCAGCGGTGCGGGCGAAGCCCTCCGAGCGCGCCTGATAGTCTCCCGACTGCACATTCGCCGTCCCCGAGGACGAGGCCGTGGCGACAACGTAGAGCGTCTGCGCGGAAGAGATATTGAAGGGACCGACGGCATCGGCGTCGCTCAGCGTCAGAGTGACAGGCAAGTCTTCCACGCTCAGCACACGGGCCGCCAGAGGCTGACCACGGCCATTGACGTCCAGCGCGGATACGAACACCCGCGTGCCCGCCGGCAGCGTCAGTCCTTCAGCAAGAGAGACCTGCACCTGCACCTGGGCGCCAGTGGGCACTGGAGGCTCGGCAGATTGTGGCGCCGCGCCGGCCAGGGCCTGCTGGGCAATCTCGATACGTGCCTGAACCTGCTCGGACTCCGGCCCCGGGGGCGTCTGTTGCAGGATTCGCCGCCAATAGGTAATCGCGGCCTGATGGTCCTGGCGGCGCTCGGCATCCAGCCCTTGCACTTGCAGAATCAGAAACTGGTTGGGATCGATCAACTGTGCCTGGTCGATGATGCCCTGCACCTTTTCGGTAACCACTTGTTCCGCGAGCATGAATTCAAGAAACGCGTATTGCCCGAGCACAGAGACCTTGTCCTGGGGTAGTTCGATCAACGCACTTGCGCGCTCCAGTGCGGTAGCTGCTTCAGCGAACATTCCGATGTTGGCCAGGTTCTGCGCCAGCAGATACACCGCCCAACCGTTCTCGTTGTCACGCTCGATGAGGGCTCCGATACTGAAAATCAGATCGCGAATCTCCTGCGGGTCTTCGCTGACCTGCTCTGTGCGCTCGAAGAGCGTTGCCAACTCCAGCTCGTCCTGGTACCCCCACTGCAGGTACAGGCCGATACTGGTCGGGACAATCAGGGCCACCATGGCCAGAGGAATGACACGGGCGCGGGTGAAGAATTGTGGTTTCTCGGCAGCTGTGGCAACAACCTTGACCTTGGCGGCGCTGACATCGCTGAGCAGGCTGCGTTGCAGCTCGCGCTTCAGCTCATGGAAGTTCTCCTCTTCCAGCGTGCCGTTGGCGAGTTCGACCTCGAGTTCCGCGATGCGCTCCTGGAATATGAGCAGGTTCGCATTCTCGCGCTGAGCCAGCTGCTGCACCCCGCGACGGTGAAAATTCCACAAGGGCAGCAGCACGAACAGCGCGGCAATGACGGCCAGCGCAGCAGCATAAATCCAGAACAAATTATCCCCCTGAACTCGCTGGCATGCCCTTTGGGTCTTTGCCGCGAAGTTTCGATTTCGTTGTGTTTGTCAGTAATGCGCGTACCAGCAGGCTACAGCCCGCCTCACTCGCGCTTGACGCCGTCCAGCAGTGTGCGCAGACGCTCCTGCTCTTCCTCGTTCAAGACTACTTTTTCCTGTACCTGGGGTCGTGCACGGCGAATGATGCCGGCGATGATCCAGCCGCCCAGCAGCAGAAACGCCAGTGGCCCGAACCACAACAGGAGCGTTTCGGTCATCAGGCGCGGGCGATAGAAAATGAAGTCGCCGTAGCGCTCCAGCATGAACTGTTCGATCTCATAGTCGGTCTTGCCGTCCATGATCATCAGATAGATTTCGCGGCGCAGGTCTTCCGCGACGCCTCCGCCCGAGCCTGTCAGATTGGTGTTCTGACACATCGGACAACGGAAGTCGTTGGACATCTGGCGAAATCGACGCTCCTGCTCGTCGGATTCGAACTCAAACGCGTCGATGGCAGCTTCTGCCCTGTGGGAAAGACTGCCCGTGACACCAGCACCGAGCGTCAGCCACAGCGCTAGCATTACCATCTGCAGCGTACGGGAAGTCAACACGAGAGGACGCATCACAGAGTGGCCTCGGCTTTGACTGCGGCGATGGCGGGCAGAATTTCCTGCTCCCAGGCTTTATAGTCGATCACGCCGATGTGTTTGTAGCGGATGACGCCGTTGCCATCGACCACAAAGGTTTCAGGCGCGCCATATACGCCAAGGTTGATCCCCAGGCGGCCATCTTCGTCCACGACACTGAAGTCGAACGGGCTGCCGTTGTCATCCATCCACAACCGGGCCAGATTGAGTTTGTCCTTGTAATTGACGCCCACAATCGGCAGGACACCGGCCTCTTTCGCGGCCATCAGAATTGGGTTCTCCTGCAGGCAGGGCAGACAGTAACTGCCCCAGACGTTCAGCAGGAACGGCTCGTCCGGCAGATCGGCCTTGGTGATCAGCGACGCGTTTTCCACCGTGCGCAGCTCGAAATCCGGAAGCGGCTTGTCGATCAGCACGGACGGCAGAGTACGCGGATCAAGGTACAACCCGCGCCACAACAATACAGCCAGGGCCAGGAATACGAACACAGGAATGAACAGTTTCAGTCGGGACATGATCGCAGTGCTTCCTCTCTAACCAGAGACCGGTTGATAGTCGTCGCCCGCCGGCTTGCCGGACTTGTCCGCCTCCGCCTTTTGAAGCGTCCTTACTTTCAGACGGCGATAGCGCTTGTCCAGAACTGCGACGATGCCGCCCAGCGACATGAGGATGGCGCCAAGCCAGACCCAGCGAACCAGCGGTTTGATGTAGATGGACATGGACCAGGCACCGGACTCGCGCTCTTCACCCAGCGTAATGAACAAGTCGCGGGTGAACCCGGCATCAATGGCCATTTCCGTGGACGGCGACATGCTGGCCACATAGACGCGCTTCTCGGGGTGTAATTCGCGCTGGAATTCGCCTTCGCGGAAGACCTGGAACGTCGCTCTCTCGGCCTCGAAGTTCGGGCCGCTCAGATGCTCGGTGCCATCAAACTGAAACACGTAGCGCCCCAGCTCCACGCGTTCGCCCGGACTCAGAAGCACGCTTTTCTCGATACTGTAAATGCTCGTCAACGCCGCTCCAAGCAGAATCACGGCAAAGCCGAAATGGGCGATCTGCATGCCGATGTAGCTGGTTGCCAGCGAGCGCAGCCCGACCAGTACCGAGCCCTTGTTGGCAATTTTGATACGGATGTCCTGCACGATGCCCAACACGATCCACAATCCCAGTGCGGTGGCAATGCTCGCGCCATAGTGGAACTCCATAGTCAGTGCCAGAGGCAGCACCAGCCCCAATGCCACGCTGGCAACGGCGACGATCATCAGCTGCTTCTTCAGATACGCAACCGAGGTCTTCTTCCAGCGACTGATGGAGCCGATCACCATGAAGAGCACCAGAATGCCCATGAGTGGCACGAAAATCATGTTGAAGTAGGGAGGCCCTACGGAAATCAGTTCTCCGCCGGATACCGCCTGGTACACCATCGGATACAGCGTTCCCAGCAGAATAGCGGCGCTCGCCACCACCAGTATGATGTTGTTGGCCAGCAGGAATACCTCACGGGAGACCGCCTCAAACCCGAACTCGCTTTTCATGAGCGGCGCACGCAGGGCGAACAGCAGCAGCGAACCGCCGATGACAAAACCCAGGAAGCCGAGAATGTACACGCCTCGTGTGGGATCACTGGCGAATGCATGCACCGATGTCAGCAGACCGGAGCGCGTAATGAAAGTGCCCAGCAGACTGGCGGCAAAGGCCATGATCGCCAGCAGCACCGTCCAGCTCTTGAACACGCCGCGCTTCTCAGTAACGGCCAGGGAATGGATGAGTGCTGTGCCCAGCAGCCAGTTGATCATGGGGGGATTCTCCACCGGATCCCACGCCCACCAGCCGCCCCAGCCCAGCTCGTAGTAGGCCCACCAGGAGCCCAGCGCGATGCCGATAGTCAGAATGGCCCATGCGGCATTGGCCCAGGGGCGGGACCAGCGCGCCCACGCTGAATCCAGTCGTCCACTCAAGAGTGCGGCGATCGCAAAGGCAAACACCACGGAGAAGCCCACATAGCCCATGTAGAGCGAAGGCGGGTGGATGATGAACCCGAAGTCCTGCAAAGCGGAATTCAGGTCGGCGCCGTCAGCGGGCGACAGCGGCAGAACGCGGTCGAATGGGTTGGAAGTCGCGATCATGAACAGCGTATAGCCAGCGCCGATCAGCCCCATGATGCCCAGCACGCGGGCTACGAAATCATCCGGCATGGTCTTGCTGAAAATGCTGACAGCAAGCATCCAGCCCGCCAGCATCCACGTCCAGAACAGGAAGGACCCTTCGTGCCCACCCCAGACAGCCGTGATCTTGTACTGCAGCGGCAGCAGTGTGTTGGAATGCTGCGCCACGAAGGCCACAGAGAAGTCGTCGGTGACAAAGCTGTAACCCAGAATCAGCAGACACAGGCTGAGGAATACGAAAACTCCGGCCGTCAGCGGACGCGCCAGACTGATCCACAACTGATTGCCTGTGCCGGCCCCCACCAGCGGCAGCGTGCCCAGAAGAACACAGAGGCAGAACGACAGTATCAGTGCGAATTGACCCAGTTCAGGAACCATCGGCAGCCCCTTCCGTTTCAGCAGGCGGCAACGCGCGATCACGCTCTGCGGCGTCAAGTGCGGCCTTTACTTCAACTGACATGTAGTTCTCGTCATGCTTGGCCAGCACGCGACTTGCCTCGAACGAGCCATTGGCCATCATCCCCTCGGCCACCACGCCCTGCCCCTCGCGGAACAGGTCTGGCAGGATGCCGTCGTAACGGATCAGCAGATCATGGCTGTAGTCTGTCGCCATGAATTCGACATGCAGAGAATCCTGGCTGCGCACGACGCTGCCTTCCTTGACCATGCCGCCCACGCGGATGCGCTGGCCATTCGTTACTTCGCCCGCCGCTACCTGAGTCGGCGTGAAGAACAGATCAATACTGTTGCTCAGGGCGTAAAGCGACAGCCCGATCGCGACACTCAAGCCCGTCGCGATGAACGCGATGATCGTCAGTTTCTTGCGTCGATGCGGTTTCATTCACTCTCCCCCATTGGCGTCGGAACGCCCTTCATCAGCCTCGACGGGCTGACCAGATTGCGCAGCGCGCAGCGCGCGGCGCTTTTGTTCGCGGATGAACTGCCGGTGCGCAGCGCGCGGCAGATACAGATTCACTGTCAGAAATACGGCAAACAGCCCATATACAGACCAGACATGGAAGGTATATTTTCCCATCTGCAAAAATTCTGTGACGCTGGAGAAAGCCAGGTTTTCAAACATGTCAGGCTCCTTGCGTCTTGTCGGCGGCCACGAGATCCACCACCCACTGCGAGCGGCGCTCGCGAATCAGGATCTCGGTGCGGGTGGACAGAATCAGACTGATTACAAAAAACAGATAGACCGCACAGATCATGATGACCAGCGGTACCCAGATTTCGGGACCGAACGGGCTGTCTTCCGCCATTGAGAAACTGCTTGCCGGCTGATGCAGTGTATTCCACCACTCCACCGAATACTTGATGATCGGCACATTGATGGCGCCGACGACTGACAGCAGCGCGCAGGCTCTGGCCGCTGCATCCGGGCTCTCAATCGCCGAACGCAGCGCAATCACGCCGATGAGCAGGAAGAATTGGATGAGCATGGATGTCAGGCGCGCGTCCCACGCCCACCAGGTGCCCCAGATCGGCTGCCCCCAGATCGCGCCGGTGGCCAGTGCCACGGCAGTGAACCAGGCACCGATGGGGGCGGCGCATTTGGCCACCATGTCGGCGAGCTTCATTTTCCAGACCAGGGTGATCACCCCTGCCACAGCCATCAGCGGGAAACAGGCCAGCGAGATGCTGGCCACCGGCACATGGACATACATGATGCGGATGGTGTCACCCTGCTGGTAGTCCTGGGGCACAAACAGCAGCGCCCAGACAATGCCGATGGTAAGCAGCACTGTCATGGCCACCACAAGCCAAGGCAGCCATCTGCCCGAGAGCTCGTAGAACCATTTGGGAGAGCCGAGTCTGAAGAACCATTGCCACATGTTTGCTCACTCGCTGCGCGCGCTTGTGCTGCGGCGCGGTACTGAAAAACCCATCTCGGGCTGGACTATAACACGGCGATTTTGTCGTCCGATGTTACTTATTGTAACTATATCCCTTGGCTGCGCAGGTCAATTCACACTGATCTTCAGGGCAGCTGCCGAGGCCAGGGGCGCCAGACTCAGCGACAGGGCCAGCAGGGCTCCCAACAGCGCATAGTGCATGCCGAGAGACACGCCGAGACTGGCGTCCGCTACTGCTTTGGCGCCGATTATAAGCACCGGCACCGTCAGCGGCAAAACGATAACCGCAAGTATCAGGCCCCGACTGCCCAGCCCCACTGTCAGCGCCACACCAATCGATCCAAACAGACTCAGCACCGGCGTGCCCAGCAGCAGTGTGAGCATCAGAGTCCAGTACGCATCCGCTGGCAGATACAGCATGTAGGCCAGCAGCGGCGCTAGCAGCACCACCGGCAGTCCGCTCACCAGCCAGTGGGCGATATTCTTGGCCAGCACCATGAAGTAAAGAGGCTGTGGCGAAAGCAGCAACTGCTCCAGAGAGCCATCTTCGTAGTCGGCGCGATACAGGTTGTCCAGGGACAGCATGGATGCCAGCAGGGCCGACACCCAGACAGCTCCCGCGGCGATTCGCGTCAGCTCCTGCGGGTCCGAAGACACACCCAGCGGAAACAGCGACACCACGATGAGGAAGAACATCAGCGGATTGAGCAGATCGTTGCGCCGCGTGAGGGCAATCAGCAGATCACGCCGCATGGTGGCGCGGAATGCTGTGAAAGTCGTGACCTGAGGGCCGGCAAGTGCGGTCATGAATTGTTTGCTCTCCGGGTATCCAGATTCAGACGTCGCAACGTGCAGGGCACCGCCAGCGGATGGTGGGTGGTGACCAGCACGGCCCCCCCTGCCTGCACGTGCTCGGCCAACAGGGACTCCAGTGTCTTTACGCCATGCACGTCCAGGGTGGTGAAGGGCTCGTCGAGCACCCACAGAGTCGCTGGGCTCAGCAGAAGACGCGCCAGCGACACGCGCTGCTGCTGCCCTGCCGACATGTTGCGGCAAATGACGTCTGCATAGCCAGTGAGCCCGACCCGGGCCAGCGCCGTCTCGATGTCGCTATCCGTGACCGGCGAGTGCAGCGCGCAGCTCCAGCGCAGATTCTCGCGGGCCGTCAGTATCTTGTTCACACCGACCCGATGCCCGAGATACAACAACGACGCGAGGAAGCCCTCGCGATCCTCCTCGATGGGCACACCGCGCCAGTAGAGCTCTCCTTCGTAACTGCCATTAAGTCCACACAGGATGCGCAGCAGAGTCGTCTTGCCACTGCCATTGCTGCCCTGCACCTGCATCAGGTCGCCTGCCTGAAGGTCGAAGTCCAGACCGCTGAACAGCACCCGCTCATCCCGCTCACAGAACAGCGCACGCGCACGCAGCAGCGGCGCAGCACCGGAAGCATCAGGATTGTGGCTGTGCGAATCGGACATAGGCGTTTCAGGAGCAGGCCGCTGGCAAGCAGCATCAGGTGGCTGGGAGGTAAAAAGCTGGCGAGAGTATAACCGAGTCTTGCGGGCAAAGCTCCCGCAGGACGGGACCCGCGAAGGGCCCCGGTGCAGCGTGCAATCGGGTGGGTCACAGCAGAGGAGCGGACTGCTTCAGGCCGCGGAGCGGGTGACAGTGCGGGTCTTGGCGTGCATGAGAGACAACAGCGTGGCTTCGGCCTTGGACAAACCGCACGTGCTGACCAGCTCGGCACTGTCTGCACCCATCTGCACCAGCTTGCTGGCATGGGTGATGGCCACATCGCCCACGTCCTTGTATTCGAGTTCTTCCTGGCGCCGCTCAGTGGCCTCCACGCGCTGCTGCAGAGTCTGCACGCGCTTGCCCAGGCCAACGGCGCCACGGCCAACGGCGGTAACCTCGCCCCGCATGGCGCGCACATCCGCGTCCAGGCGCTCCTGCAGTTTCTGCAGTTTCTGCAGCTTGCGCAGCACACTCATGCTGATTGCGAGCATGCAGCCGCAGAGCATGGTGATGAAAGTAACGCTGATGATCAGGGCAAGTGTCATGCGGACATCCTCTTTCTCAATCCCATCCGTTCAGGCGGGAGCGCAGCCGCAGGGCGGCCTGGGTATGGATCTGGCTGACGCGGGACTCACTGACGCCCAGCACCTGTCCGATCTCCTTCAAGTTCAGTTCTTCGTCGTAGTACAGCGCCAGCACCAGCTGTTCACGTTCCGGCAAGGTGGCGATGGCTGCCGCCAGCTCGCCGCGGAACATGTCGTTCTGCAGACCATCCAGCGGGTTGGGCACTTCGCCCGCCACCTTTTCGATCACGGAGTCATCGCCTTCCAGCATGTCGTCAAAGCTGAAAAGCCTGCTTCCCGAAGCGTCCTGCAGAATGGCGTGGTACTCCTCGAGACTCATCTCCAGTTCGGCCGCCACATCCTGATCGCGCGCATCAGTGCCGGTACGCATCTCCACCGTCTTGATGGCGTCGGCCACCTGCCGGGACTTGCGGTGCACCGAACGCGGCGCCCAGTCGCCCTTGCGAATCTCGTCCAGCATGGCGCCGCGGATGCGGATGCCGGCATAAGTCTCGAAGCTGGCACCCTTGCTCAGGTCGTACTTGCGCGCAGCCTCCAGCAGACCAATCATTCCTGATTGCACCAGATCGTCCACCTGAACACTCGAGGGCATGCGCAGCAGCACTTCGGACGCAATCTGCAGCTCCTCGAACAGCGCGGTGACGCTGAGGGTCTCGTCCAATACCGCATCGCCCCGGGCGAAGATCAGCATGTCCTTGACCTGCCGCTCCATGTTGTGCAGACGCGACATGATCTTGCCGGCACAACGGGTGCTCTGGGCGGGCGTGAGCGCGGAGCTCTCCAGCTGGCCGGCGTAGAGCATGGCGGCAGAGAGCGGCGTGCGGATCTGGTGAGCCAGCGACGACACCATCTTGCCCATGGCGGACAGGCGCTGGTGACGACTCAGGTGTTGTTGCAGGCGGCGGGTTTCCGTCTGGTCGGTCAGCAGAATGATCTGCCCCGGCTCATCCTGCAGGGACCGGGTGGCCAGGCTGACGCGGCGGCCGTTCTTCAGGGAAATTTCATGGCCATCGTCCAGGCGCGGCGCAAAGCGCTGCTTGATGATGTCGCGCCAGAACTGGCCTTCCAGCGGTTCGCCCAGCAGCTCGATGGCGGCCGGGTTGCAATGGGTCACCTGCCCCTGGCTGTTGAGCACCACCACGCCGCCGGGCAGCAGCTGCAGCAGGTTCTCCAGGCGGCTGGCGATACGCTCCTTCTCGGAGATCTCCTGCAGGCGCTGGTGATTGGCCATCTCGACTTCGCGGGTCAGCTGGGCCACGCGGTCCTGCAGCAGCAGGTAGGCATCGTTCAGATCAGAGGAAAGCTGGTTGAAGGCGCGGAACGCCAGGTTGAGGGCTTCGGGGCTGCTCAGCTCCAGCGGCTGGTCCAGCCAGCCCGCGGCAGACGGACGTTCCTGGCCGGTCTCCCGCTGGTCTCTGAAGGTGTGGGCTGCTGCGCTCATGCTGATCCGTTCTCGTGTGGGAGCGTCGCTTTTTCGCGACATCGTGTACACGGGAGAGCAATCTCTGTGCCAGCAGCATCAGCTCAATGATATCAATGAGTTGGGATAGCATTGCCAGGAGAGGTCAATTTTTTGACCCCGATTACCCGGCATTTTTCGTAGCCGCATGTGGCAAGGGCGTCAATTTTTCCACGGCTGCCGGGCAGCGGACCACGAGTCTCAGCACCGCCGGGCAGTGTTGCGTTTGGGGGGACTGCCTGAGGAATGTCTGTGTCTGTGGGAGATGTCTGTGTCTGTGTGAGATGCCTTTGACTGTGGGAGCGGGCTTGCCCGCGAACCCTTCGCTGGCACAGATACAGGCCCGGGCAGCCAACCTCCCGTTCAGCGGCATGAAAGACCCGCACCGAGCGAGCCGGGAGACCGAGGCTCCCGGCGAAATGAGGGCATCGGGGACCGATGCGGGTCAG
>CAMCRC010000018.1 GCA_945877175.1 Klebsiella pneumoniae
CCTTCCCAGCCCCGCCCCGCAGCGCTTGGCGCCAGCCCTGTGCCACGTCCACATGCACCCGGATGACCGACATTCCCGCACCCATCAAGCACCAGCGTCACACTACCGACACACGTCCCACATAGGATAGGATTCCGCCCACAGCGCCCATCCAAGGAACCCCCATGAAATTGCGCACCATTCTGCACTCACTCGCCACAGGAGCCCTCGCCATGAGTCTGGCACTCTCCGCCCACGCCCAGTCCACCGGCAAAGTTGTCGTCGCCCACCGCGGTGCCAGCGGCTATCTGCCCGAACACACGCTGGAGTCCAAGGCCATGGCCTATGCCATGGGCGCTGACTTCATCGAGCAGGACGTAGTGATGACCAGTGACGACCAGTTGATCGTCATCCACGACATCACGCTGGATCGCACCACCAATGTCGCCGAGAAATTTCCCGGCCGGGCGCGCGCAGACGGTGGCCATTACGCGGTGGATTTCACGCTGGCCGAGATCCAGTCGCTGGATGTGACCGAGGGCTTCAGTGTCGAGAACGGCGTGAAGACGCTGAGCTATCCGCAGCGCTTCCCGATGTTCACGTCCACATTCAAGGTGCACACGCTGGCGCAGGAGATCGAGCTGATCCAGGGCCTGAATCACTCCACCGGCAAGGACATCGGCATTTACCCCGAGCTCAAATCGCCCGCGTTCCACCTTGCCGAGGGCAAGGACCTCGGCCGCGCGGTGCTCGAGACACTCAAGCAGTACGGCTACACCAGCAAGCAGGACAAGGTATTTGTGCAGACCTTCGAGTTCGACGAATTGAAGCGCGTGCATGACGAGCTGCAGCCGGCGCTGGGCATCGAGCTGAATCTGGTGATGCTGCTTGACGGCGGCGACGAGAATGCGTGGATGCAGACTGAAGATGGCGTGAAGCAGATTGCGCAGTACGCCGACGGACTTGGCCCGGAGAAGGGCATGATCATCGACCGCGAATCACCGCGCGGCGCACCACGCATCAGTGGCTTGGTGGGCTTTGCCCATGCGGCCGGGCTGCAGGTGCATCCCTACACCTTCCGGCTGGACGCAGGACATGTGCCGCCATTTGCCGAGAGCTTTGAGGACATGCTGAAGCAGTATTACATCGACGCAGGGGTGGATGGCGTGTTTACCGATTTTCCGGACCGTGCGGTAGCGTATCTGAACTCCCTGTAGGGGTGAACCATGGTGGGAGCGTACCCGAGGGCATAAAGGCCTTGCCCGCGAACATCACTCTGCGATTGGTCGGCTGCCGGGGGCGTGGATTGCAGACACGCTGCAAGTACGTCCCTGTATGCTCGTCGCCCGCCATCCCTGGCGGGCGACGGGCTGCAAACCACGCCCCCGGGAACCGACTACGCGTTCTGTGCCACGCCCGCAAAGCCCGCTCCCACGTTGGCCCGCACCCACCGCGACCAGCAGATCCCAACGCACCTCCTCTGCTCCCGCTTGGGGCGACCAGCAAAGCCCGCCGGCGCGGGTGTTCGGGGTTACCCACTGCACGAGGATGGAGGGTGGGGTGACGCTGTTCAGGACCGTCGCCCGCCAGGGATGGCGGGCGCCGAGCGTACAAGGACGTATTTACAGCGTGTCCTGAACAGCGTCACCCCGCCCTCCATCCGTGACCCAGCGAGCAACCCCGAACCCCCACGCCCACAGTCTTCGCTAGGCGCGGCAAGCCCTTCTGGCTTATAATCGCCGCCCGTTTGAATTTGCAGCTGTTTTCCGCATTCAGTTTCAGTCGTCAGTGCAATCTCTTCTCAATCGAACCACCAGTACAAGGCCCGATAATGTCATCCAGTACCCGTCCGGAACTCAGCTTCGCTGAGCTCGATCTGCCCCAATTCCTGCAGGACACCCTGAGCAAGGTGGGCTATGAAAAGCCTTCGCCGATCCAGCAAGCCACGATTCCCGTGCTGCTCCAGGGCAAAGACGTCGTCGGCATGGCACAGACGGGCACCGGCAAGACCGCCGCGTTTGCATTGCCGATTCTGGCGAAAATCGATCTGACCCAGTCACGCACTCAGGCGCTGGTGCTGTGCCCCACGCGGGAACTGGCCATTCAGGTAGCCGAAGCGTTCCAGACCTATGCCGCCGGCATGCGCGGGTTTCACGTGCTGCCGATCTATGGCGGGCAGGAGATGGGCCGGCAGCTGACGGGTCTGCGTCGTGGCGCACACGTCGTCGTGGGCACGCCGGGCCGTCTGCTGGACCACCTCAATCGCAAGACGATTGACCTGAGCCAGCTCAACACCCTGGTGCTGGACGAAGCCGACGAAATGCTGCGCATGGGCTTCATCGACGACGTCGAAGCCATCCTCGAGAACACGCCCAAGACGCGACAAGTGGCCCTGTTCTCCGCCACCATGCCCGCCCCGATCCGCGCCGTCGCCGAGAAATACCTGACCGATCCGCAGGAAATCCGCATCCAGAGCGCCATCTCCACCAACGAAGACATCGAACAGTTCTACTGGCTGGTGCAAGGCACCAGCAAGCTGGACGCGCTGACGCGCATTCTGGAAGTGGAAGAGTTTGATGCCATGCTGATCTTCGTGCGCACCAAGACCAGCACCGTCGATCTGGCGGAAAAACTCAGCGCCCGTGGCTTCGCCGCGTCGCCGCTCAATGGCGACATGAACCAGGCCATCCGCACCCGCACCGTCGAGCAGATCAAGAACGGCCAGTTGGATATTCTGGTGGCTACCGATGTGGCGGCCCGTGGCTTGGACGTGGATCGTCTGAGCCATGTGATGAACTACGACATTCCCTACGATGACGAAGCCTATGTGCACCGCATCGGCCGCACCGGGCGTGCCGGCCGCAGTGGCAAGGCGATTCTGTTCGTGGCGCCGCGGGAGCGTCGCCTGCTGCAGTCCATCGAGAAAACCACGCGCAAGAAGATCACTCAGATGGAGCTGCCCACCCGCGGCGAGCTGATCGAGAAACGCAGCAACGCGTTCAAGGAAGGCATTGCCGACACCATCCGCGACGGCAAGCTGGACTTCTTCCACAAGCTGGTGTCAGACCTGGTGCGCGAGCACGAGTGCACCCCCGAGCACGTGGCAGCGGCCATGGCGTATCTGCTGCAGAAAGACCGTCCGCTGGAGCCTGCCACTGGCGGCGACATGCCCCGCAGCGACCGCGAAGGCTTCTCCTATGGCGAGCCCCGTGGCCGCAGCGAGAGCACCCCACGCCGTCCACGTGAAGAATCCGCGCCACGGGCAGAGCGTCCTGCCTACCCGGCAGAGACCCGTGCGCCTGCGCCGCGCCCTGAACGTGCCCCACGTCCCGCAGCACCACCGGTGGACGATGAGTTCGAAGACGATCTGCGTCCCGCCAAGCGCAGCAACGCCGAGCGCGTGCCCACCGACACGCTGTTCGAGCAGATTCTTGCCGAGGAAGTGCCGGAATTCGAAGAGCGTCCCCGCCGTGCGCCGCGTGAAGAGCGCGAGCCGCGCGAGCATGTGCAGCGCCACAATCCCGCGGAAGATGGCAAGGCCAGACCGCTGCGCGATTATCCGGACATCAGCATGGAACGCTTCCGCATTCACGTCGGCCACAAGGACGGTGTGACGCCACGGGAAGTGCTGGGCGCCATTGCCAATGAAGCCGAGATCGAAGGCCGCTACATCGGCCACATCCGCATCTATGACGATTACTCCACCGTCGACCTGCCCAGCGGCATGCCAAAGGAAGTGATGCAGATTCTGCAGAAGACTCACGTGTGCAGAAAGCCTCTGATGATCGAGCCGGTGACGAAGCCCTTCGCTGCGCTGGGCCACTACGCCCGCGATGCGGCTGCAGCGCCGAAGCCCTCTTATGAAAAGCCGGCCTATGACAAGCCTGCTTACGAGAAACCCGCGTTCAAGAAAGAAGGCTTCAAGAAGGAAGGATTCAAGAGGGACGGATTCGAGAAGCCTGCATTCCGAAAAGACGGCTTTGAAAAACCTGCATTCAAGAAGGATGGTTTCGAGAAGCCTGCGTTCAAGAAAGAGGGTTTCAAGAAGGACGGCTTCAGCAAGCCCGCGTTCAACAAGGACGGCGCCAAGCCGGAAGGATTTGTGAAGCCCGCGTTCAAGAAGGACGGTTTCGAAAAACCTGCTTTCAAGAAAGAGGGCTTTGAAAAACCAGCCTTCAAGAAGGATGGCTTCAAGAAGCCTGCCTTCCGAAAGGACGGCGATACCAAGCCTGCATTCCACAATGTGGAGAGCAAGGACATCACCCGCGAAGTGCTTGAGCGTTTCCCCGATCTGGAAGCGCCCGGCATCCGCAAGGTGCCGCGTCCGGTGCTGAAGGCCAACCCGGATGCCGTTGGTGGCGACAAGCCCGTGCGCGTGAAGGCCCCCGGTGCCAAGGTCAAGCCCAAGAGCAAGCGCGTCGACAAGGACAAAGGCAAGCGCCGCACGCCGATCCCGCCAAAAGCGGAGTGATCTGCTGCCCGCGTCTGTGAGTGGGTATTTTGTGGGAGCGGGCTCTGTGTGGGAGCGGGCCCTGCCCGCGAACAGTCAACAGGTTTGAACGGCCCCGGCCACCCGCCCTCCCGTGCTGCGGCTGACCCGCACCCATCCCGGGTGCCCTCACATCGCCAGGAGCCACGGTCTCCTGGCTTGCTCGGTGCGGGTCTTTTATGCCGCTGCACGGGAGGGCGGATGCCCGGGGCCTGGATGGGTGCCAGCGAAGAGTTCGCGGGCAGGGCCCGCTCCCACACAGGGCCCGCTCGCACACAGGTCCCTCTCCCACAGTCAGCTCCCACTTCCCGCGCCATTCCCCTATACTCCGGCCACAACATGACTCCGGAATGGCACAGGTTCACCCCATGACGACAGCCCACACGCCCGCCGCGCTGCTACTGGCCGCCCTCTGCGCCATGGCAGGCACCGCCCAGGCGCAGCTCTCGCCCCGCTATCAGGACGCGAACCAGGACCTGGTGGCCGACACGCCCACCGAGCCCGAGCGCTGGCGCGACCCGAACATCCTCATCTTTGCCTACACGCCCGTGGAAGACCCGGCCATGTATTCGAAAGTGTGGGACGAGTTCATCGCCCATCTGGAAGCCGCCACGGGCAAGGACGTGCGCTTCTTCCCCGTGCAGTCCAATGCCGCGCAGCTGGAAGCCATGCGTGCGGGGCGGCTGCATGTGGCCGGCTTCAACACCGGTTCTACGCCGATCGCCGTGAATTGTGTCGGCTTCGTGCCATTCGCGATGATGTCGGCCAAAGACGGCAGCTACGGTTACCAGATGGAGATACTCACCTGGCCGGGCAGCGGCATAAACGCCATCCCCGACCTCAAGGGCCGTACCTTGGCATTCACCGCACCCACGTCCAATTCCGGCTTCAAGGCCCCGTCCACGCTGCTGGAGACCGAGTTCGGGTTCGCGGCCGACCGTGACTACAAGACCGCCTTCTCGGGCAGCCACGACAATTCGATTCTGGGCGTGGTGAACCGCGACTACGATGCCGCCGCCATCGCGAACGAAGTGCTGCACCGCATGGTGGCGCGGGATGTGGTGAGCGCCGATCAGTACATCAGCCTGTACAAGTCCGACTCGTTCCCCACCACTGGCTACGGCGTCGCCCACGACCTGCATCCTGAGCTGGCAGAGAAGATCCGCACGGCGTTCTTCAGCTTCGACTGGGAAGGCACGGCGCTGCAGGCCGAATTCCGCGACGCGGCCATGGAGCAGTTTCTGCCCATCAATTATCAGGAACACTGGGGCGTGGTGCGCACGATTGATGAAGCTACCAACACAATCTACAACTGTGATTGACTGGGTTCGCGGGCAAGCCCGCTCCCACTAGAGAGATTTTGCATGCTGACCATCACCGCCCTCACCAAACGCTACGACACCGGCGACCTGGCCCTCGACAACGTCACCCTGACCGTGCCCGCTGGCCAGGTGCTGGCGCTGATCGGCCCCTCGGGCGCCGGCAAGAGCACGTTGATTCGCTGCGTCAACCGCCTGGTGGAGCCCACCTCCGGCAGCATTCAGCTCGACGGCAAGGACATCACCCGTGTGCGCGGCAAGGCCCTGCGGGAAGCGCGCCGGCAGATCGGCATGATCTTCCAGAGCCACGCGCTGGTGGAACGCTTGTCCGTGATGGAGAACGTGCTCTCTGGCCGGCTTGCCTACATCGGCTTCTGGCGCAGTTACTTCCGCCGCTTCCCCGAGAGCGACATCCGCCAGGCCTTCACGCTGCTGGAACGGGTGGGTCTGGACACCATGATCGACAAGCGCGGCGACGCCCTGTCCGGCGGCCAGAAGCAGCGCGTCGGCATTGCCCGCGCACTGATTCAGAACCCCAAGCTGCTGCTGGTGGACGAGCCCACCGCCAGCCTCGATCCGAAGACGTCGCGGCAGATCATGCGCCTGATCTGCGAGCTGTGTGCCGAGCAGAACCTGGCCACCATCATCAATATCCACGATGTGGCGCTGGCCCAGCAGTTCGTGCACCGCGTGGTGGGCCTGCGTGCCGGCGCCGTGGTGTATGACGGCCCGCCCGAGGGCCTGACCCCCGACATTCTCACCACCATCTACGGCGAAGAGGACTGGACAGCCACGCAGAAGCACGACGATGACGCCCCGCAGGACGGCGTGCGCGACATGGCCGCTGCCGTGCTCGGAGGACATCCGTGAGCGGCGTTTCCGCCAACGCGGTCAAGAATGGTGCGCCGCAGGTGGACCCGCTGCGTCTGGCCGCCGCAAAGAAAGGACACTGGCGCCCCCTGCCCATGATCAGCAGCAAGGCGCTGCGCTGGGGCATCAATGGCGCCGCGCTGGTGTATCTGGTGCTGGTGTATTACAGCGTGGACATCAACTGGGCGCGGGTGGCCCAGGGCATGGACCGCGCGCTGAATTTCGTGGGTTCGTTCTTCACGCCCGACTTCGTGACTCGGGGCGGAGAGATTGCCGTGGGCCTGCGGGAAAGCCTGACGATGGCCTTCGTGGCCACCGTGCTGGGCATCGCGCTGGCCATTCCCGTCGGCCTGGGCGCCGCCCGCAATATCGCGCCGCGCCCCGTGTATTTCTTTTGCCGCGGCATCATCGCGGTGTCGCGCACGTTTCAGGAAATCATCATCGCCATTCTGTTCGTGGCCATGTTCGGCTTCGGGCCACTGGCCGGGGTGTTCACGCTGGCGTTTGCCACCATCGGCTTCATGGCCAAGCTGCTGGCCGAAGACATCGAGGACGCGCAGCGCGAGCCAATGGAAGCCATTCGCGCCACGGGCGCGAGCTGGGTGCAATGGATTGCCTATGCCGTGCAGCCCCAGGTCATGCCGCGGCTGATCGGCCTGTCGCTGTACCGCCTGGACATCAACTTCCGCGAGTCGGCCGTCATCGGCATCGTCGGCGCGGGAGGCATCGGCGCCACGTTGAACACCTCGATAAGCCGCTACGACTACGACACGTCGGCCGCGGTGCTGCTGCTGATCATCGGCATCGTGCTGATGAGTGAGTACCTAAGCGGCTATGTGCGGAGGTGGACGGCATGAGTACGCCTTCTTTGGGAGCAGAGACTGTGGCAGCTGACTTTGTGGGAGCGGGCTTGGTGGGAGCGGGCTTGCCCGCGAACAATAGCGCTTTTGTAGGAGCGGGCCTGCCCGCGAACAAATCATGAGTGAACCAG
Organism: Klebsiella pneumoniae; assembly: GCA_945877175.1. Classification (GTDB taxonomy): domain Bacteria; phylum Pseudomonadota; class Gammaproteobacteria; order Pseudomonadales; family Pseudohongiellaceae; genus UBA5078. Next base: position 7,649 of record CAMCRC010000018.1, read on the forward strand.
GAAAGTTCGCGGGCAGGCCCGCTCCTACAGGACAATCAGCTCCCACATGGGCCCACCGCACCCCACGGCAGGAGCGCTTGATATGGACCGGCTGGTTCCTCGGGCTGTGTCTGTTCCTGCTGTGTTTCAAGGTGGTATCGGACAACACCATCTGGGAATTCATGCGCGACGCCCATGTGCAGGCCGCCAGCCTGATCGGGCGCATGGTGCCGCCCGACTGGTCCATCACCGGCTCGCTGATGTTGCCGCTGTGGGACACCCTCAACATCGCCACCGTGGGCACCGCGCTCGGGGTGCTCATCGCCTTTCCGCTGGCCTTCCTGGCCGCACGCAACACCACGCCGCATCCCGCGCTGCGGGCGTTCGCGCTGGGCGTGATTGTCAGCTCGCGCTCCATCAACGCGCTGATCTGGGCCATTCTGCTGGTCACCATGATCGGGCCGGGGCTGCTGGCCGGCATGATCGCCATTGCGCTGCGCTCCATCGGCTTTGTCGGCAAGCTGCTCTACGAGGCCATTGAAGAAATCCAGCCCACGCCCGTCGAGGCCATCGCGGCCACCGGGGCGGGGCGCATGCAGGTGCTGTCGTGGGCCGTGCTGCCGCAGATTCTGCCTGCATTCGCCGGCATCGTGGTGTACCGCTGGGACATCAACATCCGCGAGTCCACCACCCTGGGCCTGGTGGGCGCGGGCGGCATCGGGCTGCAGATGAACGCTGCCATCAACAACCTGGCGTGGGGTCAGGTGGCCACGGTGTTCGTGCTGATCTTCAGCACGGTGATCGTGTCAGAGTGGGTGTCGGCGAAGGTGCGGCATGCGGTGATTTGAGCCCCCCCCAACCCTGGGGGTTGGCGCACCACAGCGGCCTGCTTAGTCTGGCGGCATTCAGAAACCACTTTCCGGTTTCTTCTGTTGTGGAGCCCCTCACATGCCGTCGTTGCACAAGATTGTAGTTCAGGCCCTGGCCGTCATCGCTGCGTTCCATCTGCTGGTCACCAATGGATACGCGCAGTCCGCGCCCATGATTCCCGGCGGGCTGTCAGGCACTTACCAGCTGACCTACAGCGGTACCACGCACTCCACGTTCCCGTTCAAGAACGGCGACAAAGTGACCTTCGTGCTGAACTCATCCACTCCGTCGATCTGCGTCAATGGCACCGCCATTACCTACGGCGCCATGCTCACGGTGTCAGACGTGCGCTTCGTAGCGTCTCCCATCCAGTACATCCTGCGCGTGGCCGGCAACACGCTCACCGAAATCAGCGTCTACCGCGACTTCAAGTCCTTGCTGCAGAACCCCGAGACCTACCTGGGCAAGTTCACCGGCACGCGCCTCAACACCTCTACCGACTGCACTGGGGCCGCCCCGACGCTGACGACGCAGGAAGACACCCTGCTGCAACTGGCGCAGGACCTGTATCCCTCACTGTTCAGCAATGGCAGCGAACTGGGATCGTTGCAGGGCTATGTGTACAAGCACTTCCCCGCGTCGGGCGTCTATGTGGGCTTCAAGGATGGCCGCCTGTATCTGCTCGGCGGCCAGTTCGGCAGCAATCTGACAGACATGGGCACTGTGGCGAACGCCGTGGCGAGTCTGCAGGCCGAGAAGGCAGCGCAGTTCAGCAACATCGCGCCCGGCGTGCACTGGGTGTTCAACGGCGTCACGCGGGACGACCCCCGTGGCGCAGTGACAATTTCCAACTACGGCTTCCAGACCGGTTCGGGCAAAGGCTTGTCTATCTCGCTGGTAGGCGGGAGCGTGTTCTCTCTGGGCATGCGCTGGACAATCGAGATCGTGTCGCCCACCGCCAGCCCCGTGGTAGTGCCCGCCGGACGCTACGCCTGCAGCCTGACTTCCGGCGCCAGTGTGCAGGTGCTGCTGCGCGACGACAACTTCTTCGGCACCCTGCGCGGCGGCGACTGCTACATCGAATTCGGCAAGCCCGTGTCGGTGGGCCAACCCGTGGTGGGCACCTGCCGTATGGTCAGCGGCAGCACGCTGGTGACGGGGAGTTTCAACGTCACGCCGTGAGGGGGAGCGGCGGCGTGTCTGAGTGAGTGGGCTGTTGGCGGGAAGCGCCAGCATCCCACTCAGGCAGGATGCGGTGCAGTTGACCATTGATGGTGGGCGGGGGAAGTGGAGTGCCGTCCTCATGAAACGATGCAATCACTTCCTCTGCTATTTCACAGAGTTCAGCAAACACGGCCTGTTCATCCTGGCCATGGCATCCTCCGTAGATCAAACCGGGAATGCGGCCAATGTAGCATTGGTCCTCGTCAGACCATTCCACGATCTTTGCGTATTTCGCGCTGTCTTTCATTTTCTGGAATCCTCAATGGCCTTTTTGACTTCCATCAACTGGTACCTGTCGGCATCCGAGCCCGGATTGCCTGAAACAGTCACACGATAACTTACCCTTGGGTGCTTGAAATTCCGATGGCTCCCTTTGCCACCAAAGTTAACAAACCCCGCGCGCTCCAAATCGCTGATCAATTCCCTGACTTTTGGTGGCATACGTCCTGTATCCCCTCTGCAATTGTGCTCTTGTGTGCGTCACTAGTTCAATCCGCCTTGTTCTGTGCTGCTAGTTCCCTCGCCTCGCTCATCACTTCCTCCAAGCTGCGCTGGCTGATACCACTTTCCATGCCTGCCGTTATGGCCTCTTGAAACCTCTGCAACTGATTGCCTTCGTTCATATCGTGTCTGATCAGATCTGTGCTGTTCATGGGAGCTACTCGAATGGGGAGACACTTCTACTTTAGACCATGATTCGCGGGCCAGCCCGCTCCTACAGGGGCGAACTGCGCGAAAACGTGTAGGAATATTGCCATCCTTACCACTTTGCCGCGGATTTATGCCATTCCGTCATATGCCGCAATGGCACAGCCCCTTCTTTGCAGATACTCTCCGGAAAAGTTGGACAAAATAAAAACAACAGGAGCCCCCGCATGGCCTCATCACGTTCAGCACTCCCCGCACTGCTGCTGCTCGCCACGTCGGCACTCTGCACGCTCACCGCCACCGCCCAGCCTTACCCCAACCCCTACATGACCGTGGAGAACTGGTCCACGCTGCCCGCCGGCCGCACCATGGGCGCCGTGGGCGACACCGACGTGGATGTGGACGGCGTGCAAATCTGGGCCATCATCCGCTGCGACGCCACCGCGCCCGACCGCTTCGGCGATGAGTGCGTGGATTCCGATCTGGATTCCATCCTGAAGTTCGACGCTGACGGCAACGTGGTGGAAAGCTTCGGCGGCGGCATGTTCATCTGGCCCCACGGCATCGACGTGGACGCCCAGGGCAATGTGTGGGTGACCGACGCCGCCGCCAGCGGCCGCATTCCCCAGGGCGACACGCGCGGCCATCAGGTAGTGAAGTTCAGCCCCACCGGTGAGGTGCTGATGGTACTCGGCACCCCCGGCCTGGCCGGCAGTGGCGAGAACCAGTTCGACGCGCCCGCCGACGTTGTCGTGGCCCAGGACGGCAGCATCTTCGTAGCCGACGGCCATGGCGCCACCGGCAACAACCGCGTGGTGAAGTTCGCGCCCGACGGCCGCTTCATCAAAGCCTGGGGCCAGACCGGCTACGCCCCCGGCGAATTCCGCACCCTGCACACCATCGCCATCGACCAGCGCGGCCGCGTATTCGTGGGCGACCGTTCCAATAACCGCATCCAGCTGTTCGACCAAGAAGGCGAATTCATTTCGCAATGGACGCAGTACGGCCGCCCAAGCGGCATCTTCTTCGACCAGCACGACAACATCTATGTGGCCGACTCGGAAAGCGACGACGTGCAGAACCCCGGCTGGGAAATGGGCATACGCATTGGCGACGCGCATTCGGGGTGGGTGAATTATTTCATTCGGCTTCCCGACGGTGATCCGCGTGATACTGCGGGGAATGGAGCTGAGTTTGTGTCGGTGGATGCGGCGGGAAATATCTTCGGGGGAGAACCGGCGCCGAGGAAGTTGCAGAGGTATGTGAGGGTGAGACGTTGAGGGAGTGGATTGCGATTGGAGTGGTCGCGCACGGATTGTGAGTGATGGGAAGTTTACGGAATCAGATTTGTTGATTGAATGAATTGGAAATATCAGGTCGGGAAAGGCTGTTGGCTGAAGGAAAAATCGTGCCGGCACGAATTCTCGGATAGGTGTGTGAGTGATCTGATACCACTTTTATAGACAGTCAATGTGTGGACGAAAGAGGTGTCAGATCAGTGTCGCTTATCTCGATCTTTCCACTCGGAAGGCCTCCAGTCACGAGATATGGTTACTGGCGCTGTACAGCAAATCCGAGCAATCAACGATTCCAGGTCACATGCTCAAGCAGATAGCCGAGGCAATCAAGAATGAGTAAACGAGATATCGGAGCAGAAATTCTGCAAGGAATTGCGGAAATCAAACAATTCAAGAGCGGGCAGTCCGCATTTGCCGGACTGATGGGCGTCAGTGTCCGCACCTTGCAGGATTGGGAACAGGGGCGGCGCGATCCCCAGGGCCCCGCTGTGGCGCTGCTGCGAATTGCGGAGCAGCATCCGGAAGTGTTTGTGGATATTCGTTAGGGCGAGAAAAACCCATTGCTTCCTCACTCTCTGTCCCGAATCAATCGGCCATGGAAGCGGCCATAAATCTCTTCTCAACTGCATTAAGAGCACAAAAAATATATACATAGCAAACAGATAGTGTTCTATAAGTCCGGCAATAAAACCGGCCAAAAAAATCCTTGGTCAGCCCGCTGGGTGCCCGTCATGGCAAGCTCCATTTTAGACCTTGCGCCCTTGATTCCCACCGACGCTGCCCTCGCGCAATCCCCCCTGCCCGACAAGTCGCTGCTGCTGGTGCAGCGCTCTGCCCGCCTTTCAGGCCAGCTGGCACCGCTCACCCATGCCACGCTTGAGCGCCATATGGCGGTCATCAATTCCTACTACTCCAACCTGATCGAGGGCAATGCCACGCGTCCGCACGAGATTCGTGCCGCGCAGCGGGGCGACTACGATGCCGACCCGGCCCGGCGCGATCTGCAGCGGGAATCGCTGGCCCACATGGCTGTGCAGGAGTGGATACGGGCGCAACGGCCTGATCTGGATACGCTGTACAGCCCCGCTTTCATTCTGCAGGTGCATCAGCAGTTTTATTCACGCATTCCCGAGAGCCTGTGGCAGATCACCGACGTGCAGGGCGATGTCGTCGGCACCGTGGTGCCCGGCGCCTGGCGCACCCGGGCCGTGCGGGTGGGGCAGCATGTGCCGCCACCGGCAGAGGACTTGCCTGCGCTGATGAGTGCCTTCTGCGACACCTTTCACCCCCGGCGCTACAGTGGCGACCGCAAGCTGCTGGCCGTCATGGCTGCGCATCATCGGCTGGAGTGGATCCACCCTTTCATGGATGGCAACGGGCGCGTCGGGCGCTTGCTGACCGATATCGCGCTGAAGGCGGCCGGGCTGGACAGCTACGGCGCATGGTGCTTGAGCCGTGGGCTGGCGAAGTCATCTGCGCGTTACAAGAGTTTGCTGGCGTTGGCCGACAGTCCGCGCCATGGCGATCTGGATGGTCGCGGTGCGCTGACTGAGAAGGGCTTGATGCAGTTTTGCGATTACATGCTGGACACGGCGATTGATCAGGTGACCTACACCAGCACCTTGCTGGACCTGCCAAGGCTGCGCCAGCGCATCGAACGTTATGTGCAGGCAGGCAACGACTTCCGGGTGCCGGGCATGACCGAACCTCTGAAGAGCAGCGCGGCGCTGGTGCTGTACACCGCCTTCATTCACGGGGAGCTTGATCGTGCGCAGGCGCTGGAGCTGTGTGCTGCGCCCGAACGCACCGCACGCCGGTTGCTGGGCCAGTTGAAAAGCGAGGGGCTGCTGAGCGACACCAGTTCGAGATCGCCGCTGCGCTGGGAAATTCCCGAGCATGCCGAGCCGTGGTACTTCCCGGAGCTGGTGCCGGGGGTGTGAGCTGAGGGCACCTATACTGTCATCAGGCACACCCAGCTCTCATGGTATTCCAATGAAATTTTGCTACTACGACGAATCAGGCGATGACGGTTACCCAGACTACTCGTCGCCGTTATTTGTGTTGACCGGTGTCTACTTCGATCACCTTGAATGGAAGGACTTGCATGAACGTGTCGTCGAGCTTCGAAAAGTGTTGAAGGAGCAGTATGACTTCCCTGTGAAGTTGGAGTTCCACTGCAATCAGTTCCTTTTGGACAAGGACCCCTATCGAAATTTGGGGTATTCCCATGAGCAGAAAATAGAAATTGTTTCGTCGATTTGCGAGTTTATTGGCTCTTTGAATCTGAAGATCATCAATATTCTGATCAACAAGAAAGCCATTGAACACGTTGAATTCGACGTGCTCAAGACCGCGCTCACATACTCGATTCAGCGCGTTGAGAATGATCTGAACCCGGGCAAAAATCCCGACGCTCGCTTTCTGATCATTACAGACGAGGGGCGTGTTGCAAAAATGCGCGACACTACGCGCGCCATTCAGCGTATCAACTATGTACCATCACTGTACGGAGGTACGGCATTGCGACGTGAAATTCAGTCGCTGATTGAAGATCCATTGCCGAAGGATTCAAAGCAATCCTATTTCATTCAGATTGCCGATTCAGTGGCGTACCTGGTGTATTTGTATGGTATGAGAAAATTGAAGGTTGGTGAGTTTCCGAACAGGCTCAAGAATTACCTGACAGATCAACAACTGAAAGTCTGGCTTGACTTATTGAAACCCAGCTTCAATCTCAGGGCTGCATCGGACAATACCTATGGCATCAAGATACATCCCAAAACAAGAAGGGTGGCCTGAGCCACCCTTCGGAATTCAAACACCACCTACATCGCATTCGCGGTTTCAGTGGTTCGAGGGCATTGTCAGCCTGGCACGCAGGCTGTGTCAATTTTCTAATGTTGTCTTCCTGAGAAATCTTGAAGAACAGTAAGACTTGCCATGGCCCCACATCATGACCCGATACGCTCCACTCACCCTGTTGCTGTGCGCGTTGCCGAGCCGTGGTACTTCCCATGCCCCATCCCAATCGCTTAGGCTCGGGTTTGTATCCAACAGGACGATTGCCATTGCAGACATCGCCCCACCGCGCAATTACAAAAGGACCCCCCATGCACGAAATCATCTGCCCCCACTGCCACAAAGCCTTCAAGATCGACGAGGCCGGCTACGCCGACATCCTCAAGCAGGTGCGCGATCACGCATTCGAATCGCAACTGCACGAACGCCTTGAACTTGCCGCGCAGGACAAGCAGAAAGCCGTCGAGCTTGCCGAGCTCAGGGCGACCGGCGAATTGCAGCGCGCGGCGGCGGCGAAAGATGCTGAAATTCAGAGTCTGAAGGCCAAGCTCGATGCCGGCGAAGTGGCGCGCAATCTTGCGGTGGCGCAGGCGCTCAATGCGGTGGAGAAAGAGCGCGATGCGCTGGCCAGTGAGCTGCGGCAGGCGCGGCACGACAAGCAGACGGCCGCGAGCCTGGCCGAGGCGACGTTTGCCAACGAGCTGCAGAAGGCCGTGCGCGTGGTGGAAGTGCAGCGCGACGAACTCAAAAGCGGGCTTGAGCGCGCGGCGCTCGAGAAGCAACTGGCCGAGAAGTCGCTCAAGGACAAGTACGAAACGCAGCTCAAGGATCGCGACGAGGCCATAGAACGTCTGCGCGACATGAAGGCGCGCCTGTCCACCAAGATGGTGGGCGAAACGCTGGAGCAGCACTGCGAAACCGAATTCAACAAGCTGCGTGCCACGGCGTTTCCGAAGTCGTATTTCGAGAAGGACAACGACGCGCGCTCGGGCAGCAAGGGCGACTATATTTTTCGGGAACTCGACGACGCGGGCACCGAGGTGGTGTCGATCATGTTCGAAATGAAGAACGAGAATGATCAGACGGCCACGAAGCAGAAGAACGAGGATTTCCTGAAAGAGCTGGACAGAGACCGCAATGAAAAAGGCTGCGAGTACGCGGTGCTGGTCTCGCTGCTCGAACCCGAGAGCGAGCTGTACAACACGGGCATCGTCGACGTGTCGCATCGCTACGCGAAGATGTACGTCATCCGCCCGCAGTTCTTCATCCCCATGATCACGCTGCTGCGCAATGCGGCGATGAACTCGCTGAAGTACAAATCCGAGCTGGCACTGGCGAAGGCGCAGAGCATCGACATCACGAATTTCGAGAGTGATCTGGAGGCCTTCAAGTCGTCGTTTGGCAAGAACTTCGACCTGGCCTCGCGCCGCTTCCAGACGGCCATCGACGAGATCGACAAATCCATCGACCACCTGCAGAAAACCAAGGAAGCCCTGCTGGGCACCGACCGCAATCTGCGCCTGGCCAACGACAAGGCGCAGGAAGTCACCATCAAGAAGCTGACGCGCGGCAACCCGACGATGAAGGCGAAGTTTGCGGATATCAAGGGTGGGGAGGGGGAGGAGTGAAGTAGTTCTGGGAATTCTCGGACACACTTGCGGGAATTAAGTTTCTCTTGCGCTACTCCCCAGCCTCCGCCCCCACCATCCTCCGCAACACCCCTTCACTGCGCGGCAGCAATCCGATTGTGAGCCCCAGCGGCCTGAACACGCGCTTGAGCACCGGCAGCGAGGGATTGCCCGCGTCGCGCTCGATGTCTGACAGGGTGCGGCGGCTGACGTTTACCAGCGCAGCGTACTCGTCCTGATTCATGGCCAGAATGTCCTTGCGCAGCGTGCGCAGCAATTCTCCTTCGCTCATTTCCTCCCGCTGCACGGCGCGCAACAGTCTGATCAGCAGGGCTTCGCGCTCGTCGCCAGACAGATTTTTCATGTTGATCCTCATTCGCTCAGGTGAAGTGCCATTCTGCGGTCAAGGGTGTCGAGGCCAACGGAGGGCATTGTCAGGATACGCTCCGGCACGCCGCGCTGGCGCAAGCGATCACGCAGGCCGACGAGCTGGCTCGCGAGGGCGTTCAGCTCGTTGCACAGACGTTCCGGCTCCACCAGGTCTGTCAGCGCCAGGGCAATGCCGCGCCAGTCGAATCTGCCACCTTCTTCAAAGGGCGTCCCCCAGCGCAGCGAACGGATGATGCCCTCGGGGTCTGCCTTCATCGGCGCGAAGTCATAGACGGGTGCAAGCCAGACCTGCCCCGCTTGCTTCAGCAGAGCTGTATTGCGCGCGTGATTGTCGGAGTTTCCGAATGCCACGTTCAGGAAATCCCGCTTCACCCATTCGATGACAAAGCCGGCCTGGTCGAAGACGCGCCCACGTTCCCTATTGCTGTACAGGCGCGACATGCGTTGCACGGTGCTGCGCAGTGCGTCGAAGTGATTCAGAAAAGCGCCGGGCGGTGCATTCAGCAGTGAAGCGATGGATTCCAGGCCGAAGCGTGTCTCGCGGCCATCAACGAGAGCGACATCGAAGCGTGGCAGCCACAGGCTGGGAAACTGACTGCCTTCGTGCAGCTGCATGCCTGCCGTGGCGATACTTGTAATTCCCAGTGCCTGCAGTTCACGGTAGTAGTGATACTCGGTGCGCAGAATGTCGCAGTCGACCGCGCTGCGCTGCCCGCGCGGAAATTTCACGAGGTAGTGCGCGTCCGTGCAGGTTGGGTCGTCCTGAAACGTGTCGATCCAGACGGCGTCTGCCGCCGAACGGCGCAGCAGGAATTTGGGGGCTTCGCCTCCGGCACCTGTGGCACCGCCGCTGATGGCGCCCATCTGCTGCGCGTATTCCAGAAAGTCCGTGTTGCGCTCCACCACATCCGCCATGGTAAAGCGGGCGCGTTGCAGGCCACTGTTGGCGGGCAGCACTGGAAGCGACTCTTTGATGCGCAGGTTTCCCACCGGGGCGATGCACCCATGACGCAGCAGCGGGAAGTCCTGTTCGGCGCCGCTCTTGTCGGCGATGCCCAGTTGCTGCGTCCAGTAACGCCGCGCTGCCCCGGCGGGCATGATGTCTTCCAGAAAGCCGAACCAGCGCGGGTGATCATGGGTCAGCATCAATTCCACAGGCAGCGTGAGGCTGCAGGCGTGCTCATCATCATGCTCCATCCATGCCAGCGCATAGTCCTGGCGGTAACTCAGGCGAGCGGGGCCTGCGCGTCCCTTCTCGGGGGCGGGAATTTCCAGGTCAGCGGCGTCGTGCCATTGCCCGGTATGGAATATCTGGATGGTCAGCTGCATGGAAAAGAGTGACTGTATTGAGTAGCAAGGTGCTCAAATCTAGCACGCACGGATTATAGTGAGCAACAAGACGCTCATATAAGACATGCATGTGTCTAAAATGAGCAACATGCTGCTCGAAGCAGTGAAGAGCGGTGGCAAAGCCTTCCAGTGTTCAGCGGCGACTCGTTGCGCGGGCGCTTCAACCACCCCCGGCATTTGCCATCCCCCCCTCTATCGCGTAGGCTCTCGCCGCATAAATCACACGCACATCCCTGCAAGGAGAACCTCATGAACCGCCTCACCCAACTTACGCTGTTGCTGTGTGCGCTGCTGCCTGCTTCCTGGGCTGTGGCCCAGACTCCGGCCCAGACTCCGGCCCAGACTGCTGCCCAGACACAGGACTTCGGCCGCGGCCCCGTGCTGGTCAGCGCGCCTGCCAATGCGGCGCAGGCCAGCGCCATGCCGCTGATCGTGCTGCTGCACGGCTACACGTCCAGCGGGCAGAGCATCACCAATTACTGGGGCATCGGCCGCCTGGTGGAAGACTACGGCTTTGTGCTGGCGGCGCCCGACGGTCTGCGCGAGGCGGGGGGCGACCAGAACCCCTTCTGGAACGCCACCAATGCCTGCTGCAATTTCGAGAACAACCCGGTGGATGACAGTGCCTACCTGCGCAACATCATCGATACATTGAAAGGGCAGTACGCCATCGACCCCGATCGCGTGTACGTGATCGGCCATTCCAACGGCGGCTTCATGTCGCTGCGCATGGCCTACGAGCACTCCGATGTGATTGCCGCTGTCATCAGTCTGGCCGGCGCCAATCATCTGGAGCGTCGCGACCCGCCGCCGTCCGCTGTGCATGTGCTGCAGATTCACGGCACGGACGACGAGACCATCGGCTTCCAGGGCGGCGAGATCCAGGAGAATCGCTATCCGAGCGCGCGGGGCACCGTGGAGCGCTGGGCCGACTACAACGGCTGCCGCCGTCCGGGCGTGGCGCGTGAGATGCGCGATCTGGACGCCAGCCTGCCTGGTTACGAAACCGGCGTGCTGAAGTTTGTCGCAGGCTGCAAGCGCGGCGGCTCGGCAGAGCTCTGGACGATCTCCGGCGGCACCCACACGCCGCCGGTGTCCGAGACCTACGGGGCGCAACTGGTGGAGTGGCTGCTGGCGCATCCGAAGCAGCGTTGAGGGCGCATTCCTCCGGTTCAGATGTCCGCAAAGTTCCGGTTGATATTTCCGCAAAGATCCGGTTGAATGCTCCGCAAGTTCCCGGTAGAGAGCATCCCATGTCGTACATCCCGCGCCTGGCAGACCAAGAGTTGCAAAGCAGGCTTGCCTACGCGGGAGGCGTGGTCATCGAGGGTGCCAAGGCCACAGGCAAGACGGCCACGGCACTGCAATGTGCAGGCACTGTTCACAGGTTCGACGTCGACGCCAATGCGCGGGCTCTGGCCGCCGTGGCGCCGGATTTGCTGTTGCAGGCAAATCCGCCTGTGCTCCTGGATGAGTGGCAGCTGGTGCCGGAGCTCTGGAATCAGGTACGCCGGGCCATCGATGCCAGGACCACCCCTGGACAGTTCATCCTGACTGGCTCGGCGTGTCCGGCCGATGACATTACCCGACACTCTGGCGCTGGCCGCTTTGCCCGCATGCGCATCCGGCCGCTCAGCGGGTTCGAGCGGACAGTCGGCAACCCTCAGATATCACTCAAGGCGCTGCTACGCGGCGAGTCGTTCAGCGTGATTGACCCTGGACTGACCCTCCACGACCTGATCGAACTGATCTGCCGTGGCGGGTTTCCGGGGCATATGTCACTGAGCACGCCACAATGCATGAAGGCATTGCGCGACTACGTGGGGGAGATTTCCCGCACCGACATTCGGGAAGTGGATGGTGTCGCACGAGACCCTTTGCGGGTGGCGGCCCTGCTGACAGCACTGGCGCGGCACGTGGGAACGGCAGTGCGTGCCAGCACGCTGGGGATGGATGTTGCCGCACGCTTCAGTGGCGTCACTATCGCACGGCAGGAAACCATCGCTGAGTACCTGGCCGTGCTGGAGAGGCTCTGGATTCTGGAGTACCAGCCCGCTTTTGCGCCGCACTTGCGCTCGGCTACCCGTCTGCGCTCGACGCCGGTCGTGCATCTGGCGGACCCCGCGCTGGCAGTCGCAGCGCTCGGCGCAACCCCAGAGCTGCTGCTGCGTGACCTCAATTTTCTTGGCTTTCTGTTCGAGTCGATGGTGCTTCGTGACTTGCGTGTCTTCAGTCATCACCAGCTTGCCGAAGTGCAGCACTACAGGGACGAGACAGGGCTGGAGGTGGACGCCATTGTCACCGGAGAAGACGGTGCCTGGTGTGCGGTGGAGATCAAGCTTGGCGCATCGCCTGCTGTGGTGGATGCGGCAGCGGCCTCGCTGTTGAAGTTCGCTTCACGCATCGACACAAGCAGGATGCGGGCGCCGGCGGCACTGGTCGTCATCACTGGAACCGGGCCGGGGTATCCACGCCCGGATGGCGTTCTGCAAGTGCCCTACGGAGCGCTGGCGCCATGACGCCCATGCGCCTCATCCTCGCCCCCATGGAAGGCCTTGCCGACGTGCATATGCGCCGGCTGATCACGGCCCAGGGCGGCTTTGACTGGAGCGTGTCGGAGTTCGTGCGCGTGGTGGACCAGTTGTATCCCGAGCGGGTGCTTTACGGCATGTGTCCCGAGCTGAAGAACGGCGGGCGCACCGACTCGGGCACCCCGGTGCGGGTGCAGCTGCTGGGCAGCGAGCCCTCGGCCATGGCGGCCAATGCGGTGCGTGCCATCGAGCTGGGCTCCTACGGCATCGACATCAATTTTGGCTGCCCCAGCCGCACCGTGAACCGGCGCAATGGCGGAGCCATCATGCTGCGCGAGCCCGAAAGCCTGTACCGCGTGGTGAGTGCCGTGCGCGCGGCGGTTCCGGCCCCTGTGGTGGTGTCGTCCAAGATGCGCCTGGGTTTCGATGACACCTCCCTGATGCTGGACAATGCGGCGGCCATCGAGGCTGCCGGCGCCAACGAACTCACGGTGCATGCCCGCACGCGGCAGCAGGGCTACGCGCCACCCGCACACTGGCATGAACTGGCGCGCATTCGCGAGCACATCCGCATTCCCCTGATTGCCAATGGCGACATCTGCTCGGTGGACGACTATCACCGCTGCGTGGCGGCGGCGGGCACGATCGACGTCATGCTGGGCCGCGGGGCCGTGCGCATGCCGTCGCTGGCACAACAGATTCGCGACAACGCGCCGGTGGAATCGCCCTGGGCCAGCATCGAGCCGCTGCTGGGCGACTTCTGGCGGCAACTCGGCGCGGTGCTCTCGACGCGCGACCGTATCGGCCGCCTCCGGCAATGGGTGAACTATCTGCGCCAGCGCCACCCCGAGGCCGAGGTGCTGTGGCAGCAGATCCGGCAGGAGTCGGATGTGCAGAAGCTGGAGGGGGTGTTGTGAACGTGGGTGCTTGATGGAAGGCAGATTCTGCACTAGACCTGTATATAAGCGATTTGCTAGATTATCAATGAACTTATATAAACAGCGCCATGAAGGATCTCGCGCGTAAGCGATACAAAGAGGTTGAAAATCGTGAGCAGAAAAAAGTCAGTCAGCAACGTCTTCCTTGATCTTGGGTTTGACCCGGCAGAAGCAGCAGTGCTGCAAATGCGGGCCACGTTGATGAGTGACTTGCGTGCCTACATCGAAGCGCAGGGTCTGACACAGGCAGAAGCGGCACTTCGACTTGGTATTGCTCAATCCAGAGTATCCGATCTGGTGCGCAGCAAGTGGGAAAAGTTCAGTCTCGAAATGCTCATTACACTCGAAACACGTCTCGGCAGAAAGGTAAGCCTGGAATTGGCAGCGTGACCAACAACCCCCAGCACCTCTTCACCCAGATCACCCAGCGCGAGCACGCGCTCTCCCGCGCCGAGCTCAAGTCGCAGGGCTGGAAACCCGCGCTCGCCGCCAGCCAGAAGCGCCAGGATGCCATGGCCGGACTGATTGCCTCGACGATCACGCCGCCACTGGCCTGCAAGGCCGGGTGCTCGTACTGCTGTCACTTCAAAGTGGGCGCGCGAGCGGAAGAGGTGTTCCAGATTGTGGACTATGTGCGCACGAAATTCAGTGCGCCGCGCCTGCAGCGACTGCAGGAAGACGTCGCACGCAATGCAGCCACCATGCGCGGCAAGACGAGCGAAGAGCAGCTCGCGGTCAATCTGCCGTGCGCGTTGCTGGACAATGGGCAATGCAGTGTCTACGCAGTGCGCCCTGCAAGTTGCCGCAAGTTCCACGCGACCGATGTGGCAGGCTGCAAGCAGTCTTTTGACGAGCCTGAGAATCTCGCCATTCCGCACTCGATGGTGCCGGGCCTGCTGCACACTGGCGACGCGCACGTGAAAGGTCTGCGACAGGCGTTCGCCGACGCAGGGTATGATGGCAATACGTATGAGCTCAACGCCGCACTGGCGGCAGCGCTGAGTGATGGCACCCCGAAGCGGCGCTTCGAGAAAGGCAAGAAGGCGTTTGTCTGACCCCTACACCAATCATGTAACAACGCCAGGTAAGCGCGCACGCGCACATACCTTCTGCAATTCGCTCCCCTACACTGTTTCTCCACGGTGGCAATCACGGTTGTCGCCGACGCTATTCACTTCATCAAGCAGTAAAAGGAGATTCCAATGCACAACGATATTGGCACACCCGGCAGCATCTTCAATGCACGCACCAATGGGGTACATCCACGTCTGTTGAGTGTAGACACCCTCGTGGGCAACCAGGTCTACAATCTCCAGGGCGACGACCTCGGCGGCATCAAGGACTTGATGCTGGATGTTCATACGGGCCAGGTGGCCTATGCAGTGCTGACTTTCGGCGGCTTTTTTGGAATGGGGGAGAAGCTGTTTGCAGTCCCGTGGAATGCGCTGACGCTGGATGCTACCGAGAAGCGCTTCACCCTGAATGCCGACAAGACAAATCTGAAGAACGCGCCGGGCTTCGACAAGACGGCGTGGCCGGACATGGC
Organism: Klebsiella pneumoniae; assembly: GCA_945877175.1. Classification (GTDB taxonomy): domain Bacteria; phylum Pseudomonadota; class Gammaproteobacteria; order Pseudomonadales; family Pseudohongiellaceae; genus UBA5078. The sequence continues at coordinate 22,850 of CAMCRC010000018.1, forward strand.
TGATCGTACGTGGGGCCAGCAGATCCATTCCTATTACGGCACCAAGCACTACTCCGAAACGCTGTGCTGACAGCAGGTCATGCACCGCGGCGCAGGAATGCGTCTGCCGTGATGGCGACTTCTGGAAAGGCCTGCAGGAGCTTGCGGTCATTGGTGACCAGCCAGGTATTCAGTGCCATGGCCATCGACACGAATTCGCAGTCGGACGCGGAGCAGCCTGATTGCGCCGCCAGCGTCAGCACGGAAGCCGAGTTGACGGAGTACTCGTTGCCGGCCAGTTGCTGTTCTGCCTGCGCCTGAATCATCAGCGCCGTGTTCTGGTCAATGAGCTGCCGGCGCACAGACGTCGTCAGAATATTGCGGAATTCACTTCGCCAGAGCAGGGGCGCAAGCCAATGCGGGTGCGCTGCGCCTGTGCCGCATCGGCCAGTTGCGCCGCAGTCAGTGCGGAAGGCTTGAGGGTCTTCTCAAGACAGTGAATCAGTTCGCTGTTGATGCTGCGATGATTGGCCATGTCGGAGCGTTTCAGCATGTCATAGAGCTCGTCTGGAATATTCTTGATCGTCAGTGATGCCATGGTGACCCCTCCTGGTTGCTGCGCGGTTGCAATATGGTTGCATTCTGCTTATGCGCTTGCGAAGGAGTCAACGCTGCCTGCCATCAAGCGTAGACGCCAATGCAAGAGTTCGCCTGAGTTTGCTCTCCGAATTGATTCCCCCCTCCCGCTGGTCTAGTCTCCCGTCCGACATGCACCACCCACCCAACAACAAAACAGGAGTTACCCCATGATCACTCGCATTTTCACCGGCCTGACGCTGCTCTGCGGCCTGGCATTCTCAGGCCTCGCTCTGGCCCAGCAGCCTGCCCCCACCCCGGCGCCAGCCTTGACCTATGCGCTGGCCGAGCAGGCCATGACCGCCGCACTGGCGGAAGCCCGCGCCAACAACTGGAATCTGACCATCGTGGTGGCGGACGAATACGGCCTGCCCGTCATGATTCACCGCATGGATGGCGCGTCTGCCCGCTCTTACGAAATCGCCCTGGCCAAGGCCAAGGTGGTGCAAGAGACAGGCATCAGCTCCGGTGAGTACGGCACCCGTCTGGCCGCTGGCCAGATCGCGGAAGTGGAAGGCGGCGTGACCTTCGCAGGCGGCGTGCCCGTCATGCGTGGCGGCGTGCGCATTGGCGCCGTTACCTCCAGCGGTGCCCGTGGCATCGAAGACGAGCAGGTGTCCTTGAAGGGCGCGGCGGCGATCAGCAACTGATTGCCAGGGTTTAGCGCTGCTGCGTGTGCCATGCAGCAGCGCACCGTTCTTTGTCCTTGGTCGCAATTCTCGGCGACGCTCGGGACGTGCGTCATCATCACGCTGATGTACTTCGGGCTCTTTCCGCAATTGGCCAAAAGGTTTGGTATCGAGTTGTTGCAAGGCCCTCTGCAGGAGCGATCTGACATGCAAACCAAAGAGCTTTGGGCAGGGAGCCCGCAATGAGTGCGTCCAACCGCTCGTTCGCGTTGACCTCGGTGGCCTGCGCCGTCGTGATCCTGCTGCTCACGGTCCTGGGCGGCGCACTGACGCCGGGCTACAGCCATCTGTCGATGTACATCAGCGAACTGGGGGCGCGGGGCGCACCACTGGAATGGCCGGTTCGCCTCGCCGGGTTCCTGCCGGCCGGGCTGCTGATGCTGGCCTTCTGCGCGTTTGCCTTCAAGGCGCTGCCGCGCTCGTGGCGGGTCACGCTGTGCCTGCTGGGGCTGGCCCTCAACGCGATGGGCTATCTGGTGGCCGTGGTGTTTCCATGCGATCTGGGGTGCCGTCCGCCCGAGCCGAGTCTTTCACAGCTCATTCACAACTTTGCCGGACTGCTCGGTTATCTGTTCGCGCCCGTGCTGCTGCTGGTCATGGCGCGGGAGGCACGGCGCTGGCAGGAGGCTGGCCATCTGGTGCTGCCGGGGTATGCGACCGCGCTGCTGGCCTTGGTGGGACTTCTGACCCTGACACCGGACTCTCCACTGGCGGGCCTGAGCCAGCGCGCCATCGAAGCGTCCGTTCTGCTGTGGTTCACGCTGCTGGGCGTGTATCTGGCGCGGCAGCCCGTCAGTGCCACAACGACCTAGGCCCGCCATGAACGAATTCGTCGCCTACCTGCTGGAAACCTTCGAACAGTTCGGACCGATTCAGGCCCGGCGCATGTTCGGTGGCCACGGTTTGTTCCATGAAGGGTTGATGTTCGGGCTGGTGGCGGACGACACGCTGTACCTGAAAGTCGACGCCCACAACCAGCCCCATTTCGAGGCGCTGGGCCTGGAGCCGTTCCACTACCACAAGGCCGACAAGGTGATGACCATTGCCTACTGGCAAGCACCCGAACACATTCTGGAAGACCGCGACGAGGCGGCGCAGTGGGCGCGTCATGCTTTCACCGCCGCCCTGCGCGCCGACGCCGCGAAGTCGCCCGGCAAACGCAAGCACGCACCGGGGGGCTGGCGCTGATGAATCCCATGCTGATGTCGCTGATCCTTCTGTGTCTTGTGGTGTTGCCCTTGCTGCTGCGCTGGGAGCGTCGTCGCTTTCAGGCGCTGGGCAAAGGTGCCGCGTGGCTGCCGATGCGCGTGGCCAGTGTGCCGATTGCGGCACTGACAGCCGCGCTCGTCGTGTTGCCGGCGCGGGCCGTGCCAGGCATGGAGGCGCTGGCGGTGTTCTATGGACTGCTGCTGGTGGTGGCGCCGCTGTTGTGGTTCGGCGCGCACTATGTGGTCGGGCGACTGGTGCGCCCCGCCTTGCTGTTCGAGGAATCCGCACGCATCGCCGCACTGCCGGTGGCGGCTGTGATCGGCATCGCCCTGCTGTCGCAGTGGCTGCAACCGGTGGTGTGGTCGCTGTGGCGATCGGCTGGTGGGTAGTGAGGATTGTGCGAACTTCAGAATGCTGAACTAAGCTCGTTGACATGGAATGTGCTGCGTCAATGACGAAGGCGCGCATTGTCGAAAGTGGGGCGGAGGTGTAACCTCTGAGGTTGCAATGGATTGTGATCAAGAGCTTCAGGCACAAAGGACTTGAGCGTCTTTACCGAGGTGGCAATGCCGCTGGAGTACCCCCAAGGCACATCGCGCGGCTGCGTCTGATACTGACAAATCTTGATGTCGCCATGGCACCGCGCGAGATGGATCTTCCAGGCTTGAGGCTGCACGCACTGAAAGGAGACAGAAGGGATACGTGGTCTGTTGCCGTAAGCAGCAACTGGCGCGTGACATTTCGTTTTGTCGGTATCCATGCGGAATATGTAGATTATGAGGACTACCACTGATGAGCATGCACAATCCCGCACACCCCGGGGAAATACTACTGGAGCTGGTGATTGCTCCTATGGGCTTGACTGTGACGCAGGCAGCGGAGCACCTGAATATCAGTCGCAAGACGCTCTCGAAGGTCCTCAATGGAAGGGGCGCCATTACCCCGGAGATGGCAGTGCGACTTGAGATTGCCTTCTCCAATCCCAGTGCAGAACACTGGATGAATCTCCAAAGTGCCTACGATCTGTGGCAATTGCGGGCTCACCGCTCCCTGCTGCAAGTCCGCCCCATTCCGGTGCGCCAACCCTGATCCGGCACCACCGGCGGGCACGCAATTTCTCTGGAACAAGCGTCACATTTCCGGTGTAAACTCCCGTGCATCATCGTCACTTTCGGGAGTTGTACCGCAATGAAGTCACCGGGCACCTTTTCACGTCGCACCCTGCTGAGCGGCTTCGCTGCCGGCGCTCTGGCCACCGTGGCCAGCACCGGGCGCGCACAATCCACGGCGAGTGCACAATCTCCCGCGCTGGCTCTGCCGGTGCCCCCCGCAGATCAGAGTGCCGCACGCCTGGCGCAGGACGAAGCCTTCTGGCGCGAAGTGGCGTCGCACTACACGCGCGTGGAGGGTGTCATCGATCTGGAGAACGGCTACTGGGGCAAGATGGCCGCGCCGGTGGAAGAGGCCTATCTGGCTGCCACCCGCAAGGTGAATCAGGATATGGCGGTGTATGCCCGCAGCGGGTATGGCCCCGACCTGCGCGAGAGCACCGCGCGCACTGCCGCAGCGCTGGGCGTGGCGGAAGACGAGGTCGTGCTCACCCGCAATGCCACTGAGTCCATCCACAATCTGATCCGGCAGTATCAAGCGATCACCCCGGACGACGCGGTGCTCTATGCGGACATTGACTACCCCAGCTTTCAGGACACCATGCAGTGGCTGGCCGACAGCAGCGGCGCCCGCGCAATAAAACTGGAGATGCCGCCGCGCGCCTCGCAGCAGCAGATTCTCGATGCCTATGTCAGCGCCTTCGATGCCAACCCGGCGCTGAAACTCATCCTTGTCACCCATGTCAGCAATCAGCACGGACTGGTGGTGCCGGTGGCACAGATTGCGGAGCAGGCGCGGGCACGCGGCATTGATGTGATCTGCGACAGCGCGCAGTCCTGGGGCTTGCTCGACTTTCAGTTGCCATCGCTGCAGGTGGACTGGGCGGGGTTCAATCTGCACAAGTGGATCGGCGCGCCGGTGGGCGTGGGGGCGTTGTACATGCGCTGGGGCACGCTGGCGAAGGTGAAGCCGTATCCGGGCGACACCGATCCGGACAACACCCGCATCGCCTCACGGGTGCACACGGCCACGTCCAACTTCGCCGCGTTCATGACGGTGCCGGCGGCGCTGGATTTCCACCAGGCAGTCGGTGGTGCCAACAAGGAGGCGCGGCTGCGCTATCTGCGTTCGCTGTGGACGGCAGAGGCCGATGCCATGTCGCACATTGAAGTGCTGGGAGGTGCGGATGAAGCCTCGTGGACCGGCATGGCCGCCGTGCGCCTGCGCGGGCAAAGTTCAGCGGAGCAGGTGAACGCGCTGCAGCAGCGCCTGCACAAGGACTTCGGCATTTTCACCGTGGCGCGCTTCGACCTGGCCAGCGGCGCCTGCATTCGCGTGACGCCCCAGGTGTTCACGACGCCGGACGAGCTGGAACAGCTGGTCAGCGCGCTGCGCCGGATGGGGTGAGGACAAAATCAGAGTTGTGGGAGCGGGCCCTGCCCGCGAACAGTTCGGCATTGTGGGAGCTTGCTTGCAAGCGAACTGTTCGCGGGCAAGCCCGCTCCCACAGGCAAGGCCCGCTCCAACAGGCAAGTTCCCACAAGCCCTCAGGCCGTGTTGGTCATCAGGGTCTGTGCCGCGGCTGCATTGCCCGCCGCCACATTGATGATCATGTCCGGCGTCACCGGCACCCGATTGAACAGGTGTCCATCCATCGCGTTGGAGATCGCGCATACCAGGGCCGCGGCCGCACAGCCCTGAATGGGCTCTCCGACGCCTTTGGCGCCCACCGGGTTCTGCGGGTCGGGAATCTCCACCGCCGCCCACTCCATCTTTGTCTGCACATCCAGATACGTGGGCGGCTTGGCCTGATGCAGCCACACGTTGGCGGGCAGACCGTTCTGCGGGTCGTAGGTGTGGCGTTCAAAACCGGCCAGTCCGAAACCCATGATGGCGGCGCTCTTCATCTGCGCACCCAGTCCCTGCGGATGCAGGATGGTGCCGCAGTCGGTCACGCCCATGTAATCCAGGATGTCGTACTTGCCCGTGTCCAGGTCCAGCTCGATCTTCACGAAGCCCGCTGCCAGTCCGGCCACGGTGCCCTGGCGCGGCACGGTGTCGCGCGCCACGCCGATCAGGCCGGTGCCCGCGATGCCCGCCACCGACGCCGCCGTCATGGCATTGAGATTCTCGGGCGCGCTCTGGCCGCTGAACTCCCCGCCAATCACGATGGCACGCTGCGCCGCTTCGGCATAGCTCAGGCCGCGTTCCGGATTGCTGCGCTGGAACACGCGTTCTTCTCCGATCTCGTAATCCTCTGGTGCGCCGCCCAGATCCAGCGCAGCGATGCGACGCAGCTTGTCCAGCGCGTCGATGGCGGCCACGTAATTGGTGCGCGTCATGGTGAACGACGTGTTGCTGCCGAACTGCCCAAGGTTCCAGGGCAGGTGGTTGCGGCTGTCGCCACGTTCCACCACGCAGTTCTCCCAGCGGCATTTCAACACCTCGGCGGCCACCCGCGAGGTGGTCGAATACGAGTAAGTGCCCAGGTTGCCCACGCCGGTGTGGATGTGCAGCACGCCGTCCGGGGTGATGCGCACCAGGCCGTCGAAGCCGCTGCTGCCGGCGGAGTGATAGGCCTGGCCGATGCCGACACCGATCACCTTGCTGCCCCGGCGCTGGCCGTTCTGCGCGAACTGCGTCTGCCAGCCGAAACGCTCGGCGCCGATGCGCAGGGCCTCGGCCTGATAGGCGCTGGTGACCGTGCCCTGCTCGTCGCCGAACAGGGCGTTATTGTCGGGCGCATTGATCAGGCGGATGGCCAGCGGGTCGATGCCCAGGGCGCGGGCGGCTTTGTCCAGCAGGGGTTCTATGGCCGTGGCCAGCTGATTCTGTCCGGGGCCGCGCTGCGGTCCCTTGGTGGGCGTGTTGGTGAACACGGGGATGCCGCGAAAGCGCATGGCCGCGGGCATGTACACCAGCGAGAGCGCCTCGCCGGCCGAGAGCCAGTCCGAGAAGCCCGCGTTGCCGCCATTGTCCTGGATGATGTAGAGGTCGGCTGCCAGCAGACGTCCGTCAGCCCGGAAGCCCAGTTTCGCGCGGCCCTGAAAGCCGTGGCGCGCAGAGCCAATGGAATACTCTTCTTCGCGGGTGATACGCATCATGACCGGGCGGTTGATCTTCTTCGAGAAATGCGCGGGGATCACCATCGAAGGATAGCCGGCCCCTTTCGAGCCGAAGCCGCCACCGCAGAACTCGGCGATGAACACCAGCTCGGAGGGCGGAATGCCGATGTGGGACGCGATGGTCGGAATCGGGAAGCTCTGGCTCTGGCTGGAGCCGTACAGGAAGCACTTGCCGTTTTCCCAATAGGCCATGGACGAGCGCGGTTCCATGGAGTGGTGTGCGTTGCTGGCGGTGACGAAGCTCTCGTCCAGCACATACGCGGCGGCGGCAAAGCCGGCGTCCAGGTCGCCCACCACCCATTCTTCGGAAGGCCGGCCCTGGGGCAGACGGCCTTCACTCAGTTCCGCGAAATCGGCGGCACTCCAGCGCACGTCCTGCACGCCGGGGTTCAGCGTGTCATTGTCGGTGCTGCCTTCCACCAGGGACGCGCTGGGCACGTTGCCACCCACGCGGGCACTGGCGCCGTCGGGTCGCAAACTCGTGAGCGGGTCCACCGTGAAGGGCAAGCGTTCGAACTGGATGATCAGCGCGGCGATGGCGTCTTCCGCCGTCTTCTCGTCCACGGCAGCCACCGCCAGGATGGGCTCGCCCACATACACGGGCTCGTTGGTCAGGATCTGGCGTTCCACCCCCGGCAGGCGCGGCACGTCGTCCGCCGTCAGGATACCCACCACGCCCGGTATCTGCAGCGCCTCGGACGTGTCAATGCTGAGCACCCGCGCGTGGGGAATCGGGCTGGTGAACAGACGGCAGAACACCATCCCGTCCACCTTGAAATCCTCCGCATACTTCGCCGTGCCGGTCACTTTGGCGCGAATGTCGGGCGGGGTGTAGTCCTTGCCAATCAGAGAGTAAGCCATGGTGGATCTCCTGTGTTGTTATGGAGCCTTTGTCTTATTGCTGTTCGACGATGCCCTTCATGGCACCCAGTGCGCGTTCGAAGGTGGCGCGGCGACGCGTCACTTCGGCGTCCTTGGCGGCCTGGTCAGCGAGGTTGGACACATCCAGCACCAGCGTGTACAGCACCGTCGAGGTGTTCGCTCCGGTGGGGCGCGCTTCCATGAAGCCGTGGTAGAGATTGTAGAACTGGCCTTCCACGGGAGGCTGGGTGTAGCCGTAGGAGAGCTCGGTCCGGGCCACCATGATCTCGGTGATGCGACCATTGGCCAGCACGCGCACAGTGCCGATGCCGCCATCGCCGGAAGTCACCACGCAGTCCAGGTTCAGCCATTCGCTGATGTCACAGTATTCACCGACTTTCGCCCAGGTTTCTTCCGCCGGACGATCGACGTCGATCTCCATTGCTATGGTGACGTATTCGGGCTGGGCAATGGCGGCGGTGGAAAGCAGCAGGGCGGGTGCGGCCAGCAGTGACAGCAGACGGTGGTTCATGGCGATGTCCTTGTTGTTGTTTGGTGGAAACGAGGCCCTAGAGTAGCCGGGATGAAGGCCGGAGCAAAGGGGGACAGCGAATGCCTTTGCAACGTTGGTTTTGCCACAATTGGCTGGCTATACTCGAGCCCTCTATGACTTGCAGCCGCCGAGGACCCCCGCAGCCATGAGCTTTGTCTTGTCCGATTTCGGCTTCACCCTGGGCCTGTTCGTGGCCTTGCTGCTGTGTTTCGACCTCGGTCGGCGCTTCGGCTTGGGACGGCTGTCGCTGGACCCCGACGGCGTTACCAAGGGCTCCGGGCCGGTGGAAGCTGCCGTGTTCGGGCTGCTCGGCCTGCTGCTGGCGTTCACGTTTTCTGGCGCCGCAACGCGCTTTGAGGAACGGCGGTTCCTGATTGCAACGGAAACCAATGACATTGGTACCGCGTACCAGCGTGTGGGCAAGGGGCGCAACTGGTTCTACATGCTGCTTTTCTCCACCACCATCTCGCTGACGCTCTACGTGATCATCGACATGGAATATCCCCGCTATGGGCTGATTCGCGTGGATGATGCCGACCAGACACTGATGGACCTCCGGGAGCTGATGCAATGAGTATGACCGCGAAAAACAACAGCAGGTGCCAGGACGTCCTCACGTTCTGGTTCGACGAGATCACGCCAAAACAATGGTGGACGGTGGACCCGGCCTTCGATGCCTTGCTGCGCGAGCGCTTCGGGCCGCTGCTGACCCGCGCCGCCCATGGCGAGCTGTTCGGCTGGCGCGCCGAGCCGAATGGGCGCCTGGCCGAGATCATCGTGCTGGACCAGTTCTCCCGCAACATCCATCGCGGCACGCCCCGCGCGTTTGCCCAGGACCCGATGGCCCTGGCACTGGCGCAGGAGGCCGTCGCCGCCGGCTTGCTGCCCGACATCCGCCCGGCGGGCCGCGCCTTTCTGCTGATGCCCTACATGCACAGCGAGTCGGCGCTGATCCACCTGCAGGCAGAGTTCCTGTTCGGCCTGCACGCGCCGGGCAATCTGGAATTTGAACGCAAGCACAAGGCCATTATTGACCGCTTCGGTCGTTATCCGCACCGCAATGCGATTCTGGGGCGTGAATCCACGGAAGAGGAGCGCGAGTTTCTGACGCAGCCGGGGTCGAGTTTTTGAGGGGGTGCTGAGCTGCAGGAGCGGGGCCGTGAGTGGGTGTGGGACCCTCTGTGGGAGCGGGCTTGCCCGCGAACAGTTCGCTTGCAAGCAAGCTCCCACTGGCAAGCTGCTCCGCTCTGTTCGCTTGCAAGCAAGCTCCTACGGGCCAGCCTTTTCAGCCCGCGTCGCCGCCCGCCACGCCAGCGCCGCAATCACCGCCGTGGTGATCTCGTAGGCGCTCGCGCCCCAGGTGTAGGCGGTGACCGGGTCGGGCGTCATGAGCGCCGCCAGCAGGCGTGTGGCGCCCACCGCGCCAATCCCCAACACCAGCATGGCGAGCCCGGCGCGGTAGTAGTCAGTGCGCAGCACCGCCAGCAGGCAGAACGCGCCGAGGCCCGTCTGCAGGCCCCCGTACATGGAACTGATCTCGGCGTAGGCGTCGCCACTGCTCATCACAAGTCCGGCGAAACCAGCGGGCAGTGCGGGGTTCGCGATGCCCACCAGCCCGTAGGCGATGAACACGAACGCGGAAAGCCACAGGATGAATTTGCCCGGCATGTTGAAGTCCTCTTGAGCACGTCAGTTCAGTACATACGAAATATCACAAGACTTTGGACTGCTGTCCGGTGATGCTGAGGGTCCCGAGGCCTCTGACTCAGACCCCACATCCTCCAAAGGAGTCAACGCGCGATGAATCCTGCCAGACCCACGTCAACCACTCTGTTTCTGTCCCACGGCGGCGGCCCCCTGCCACTGCTGGGCGACCCGGACCACCAGAAGATGGTGGGCGCGCTGCGAGGCCTGGCGGCCGGCGTCCCGCGCCCGTCTGCCATCCTGGTCATCAGCGCGCACTGGGAAGAGGCCGTGCCCACGCTCACTGCGTCTGCGGCCCCGGCGCTGCTCTATGACTATTACGGCTTCCCGCCGGAGTCTTACCAGATTCAGTACCTGTGCCCCGGCTCGCCCGCCCTGGCGCAGCGCGTTCATGGCGTGCTGAGCGCGGCCGGCATGGTGCCGCGTCTGGACGCGCAGCGCGGTCTGGACCACGGCGTGTTCGTGCCTCTGAAGATCATGTACCCGGAGGCGGACATTCCCTGCGTGCAGCTGTCCCTGCTGAGCAGCCTGGACCCTCTGGCGCACCTGCAGATGGGCGAGGCCTTGCGCACGCTGGACGAAGAAAGTCTGCTGGTGATCGGCTCGGGCTTCTCGTTCCACAACATGCGCGCGTTCTTCACCCCCGACACGCCCGAGACCCGCGCGATGAACCTGGCCTTCGAAGACTGGCTGCGGGAGACCTGCGAGAGCGCGGCCTTCAGTGAAGAGCAGCGCCGCGAGCGCCTGCTGCACTGGGCCGACGCGCCCCATGCCCGCTACTGCCACCCCCGCGAAGAACACCTGCTGCCCCTGCTCGTGTGTCAGGGGCTGGCCTGCACCCGCGCCGCCAATGTCTTTTCGGTCCCCATCCTGGGCAAGACAGCGAGCATGATTCGCTGGTAGCCGCGAAATCTCTGACTGTAGGAGCGGGCTTGCCCGCGAACGAGCCCTGCCAGTAGGAGCCACCCCTGCCTGTGGGAGCGAGCCCTGCTCGCGAACCGCCCGAACCCACCCCGCCCTTCGCTGGCACAACTGCAGGCAGTGGGAGGCCGCCCTCGCGTTCAGCGGCATAAAAGACCCGCACCGAGTGAGCAAAGAGACCGAGGCTCTTTGCGATGCGAGGGGGTGAGGCAAGCGTTGACCAAGCGCAGCTTGGTGCGCAGCAGAACGACGCCCATCTGTGATGGGCGGCTGGAATCCAGGACCGATGCGGGCCAGCCGCAGAACGCGAGGGCGGCCTCCCGCTGCCGGGTAGAATCAGCAAAGAAAGGAGTGTCTTCAGACAGTTCGCGAGCAGGGCTCGCTCCCACACTACCTCGCCCGCGACGCGATGCGCCGATACTCCCGATACTCCGGCTCCCAGAACATCCCCTCGATCGTCTCCTGCAACACCTCGTCCGGCATTTCAAGCGCATGCCCCTGCCACTGCGCCACGCGGCCCACCTCGAACGCGATGCGCCGGCTGAGCTGCGGCAGATCCGTTAGTGGCGGCAGCAGCGAAGCGGTGTTGTCGTCGGACACCGGCGCGCTCTGGGCCAGCGTCATGCTGGCGGCCATCAGCATCTCGTCCGTCACCCGCGAGGCTTTCGTGGCCAGAACGCCCAGGCCGATGCCCGGGAAGATGTAGCTGTTGTTGCACTGGGCGATCACATACTCGCGGCCGTCGTACTCCACCTTGCCGAACGGACTGCCCGTCGCCACCAGCGCCTGGCCCTGCGTCCACTCCAGCACCTTGGCGGGATGCGCCTCCACCTGCCGCGACGGGTTGCTCAGCGGCATGACGATGGGGCGCGGGCAACTGGCATGCAGGGTGCGGATGACCTCCTCGGTGAACAGGCCAGGCTTGCCGGACACGCCCAGCAACACGCCGGCGCCGGCATGGCGCACCACGTCGAGCAGCGAGGGCCAGGGGAGTTCTTCACTCGCCTGCCAGCCGGTCAGCACGCCAGGCTCCTGGGCCAGGCGCTGCTGGAAGTCCATCAGGCCGGGCATGCCCTGGGTGAGCAGCCCGAAGCGGTCCACCATGAACAGTTGCGTACGCGCCTCGGCGGCATCCAGCCCTTCCGCAGTCATGGCGGCGATGATGGACTCCGCGATGCCGCAGCCGGCCGAGCCAGCTCCCAGGATCACGATGCGCTGGTCCCGCAGCCGCTCGCCCTTCTTGCGGCAGGCCGCCAGCAGGGTGCCCACGCAGACCGCCGCCGTGCCCTGGATGTCGTCGTTGAAGCAGCACAGCTTGTCGCGGTAGCGCTGCAGCAGGGGCATGGCATTGGGTTGGGCGAAGTCCTCGAACTGGATGAGCACGCCCGGCCAGCGCTCGGTGGCGGCGGCAATGAAGCGGTCCACGAAGCTCAGGTATTCCTCGCCCCGCACTCGCGGATGCCGCATGCCCATGTAGAGCGGATCGGCCAGCAGCTGCGGGTTGTCGGTGCCTACGTCCAGCGCTACCGGCAGCGTGTAGGCCGGGCTGATGCCGCCGCAGGCCGTGTACAAAGAAAGCTTGCCGATGGAGATGCCCATGCCGCCGATGCCCTGGTCGCCCAGGCCCAGCACGCGTTCGCCGTCGGTCACGACAATCACCCGCACCTTGTCCTTGGTGACGCTCTGCAGGATGTCACTCATGTGTTCGCGTTCACTGTAAGCTACGAACAGGCCGCGGGCGCGGCGATAAATTTCCGAGAAATGCTCGCAGGCATCGCCCACCGTGGGGGTGTAGATCACCGGCAGCATCTCCACCAGGTATTTGCTCAGCAGACGGAAAAACAGCGTTTCGTTATTGTCCTGCACAGCCCGCAGGTAGATGTGCTTGTTGATGGGCAGCTCGAAACTGCAGTATTGCGCATAGGCGCGTTCGGTCTGTTCCTCAATGCTCTCGTAGCGCGGCGGCAGCAGCCCCAGCAGGTTGAAGGCGATGCGTTCGCGCTCGTCGAAGGCAGAGCCCTTGTTCAGCAACGGGGTTTCCAGAAGGGTGGGGCCGGCATACGAAATATAGAGAGGTTTGCGTGGGCGCATGCGTCACAACTCATGAGAATTCAAGGATGAGAAGGAGAATACCTGCCTTTGCTGCCGGGGTATTGTGCTGGCCGGACTATTTTTCTGCCAGTGCAGGAGCACCTCGATGATCCGCACGCCCGCGCTGCGCCACCTGGCCTGGCTGTGCACGACGCCGCCGCTGTGGCAGTTCCCCGACGCCTTTGTGCCTGCCGACTGGTTGCCTTCCGACTGGTACGCGCGCGTGCAGCACTGGGATGCCGCACCGCAGGAGGCGCCCGCCTTCGTGCACGCGCTGCCCAACCCCCGTCTGGGCCTGTACTTCGAGACGCTGTACGACGCGCTCCTGACGCACCTGCTGGGCTGGCAGGTGCTGGCCCGCAATCTGCCCATCCGCGCCGGCGGCCTCACCCTGGGCGAGCTCGACTTCGTGGTGCGCAACCCGCACACGGGCGAAGTGGAGCACCATGAGATTGCTGTGAAGTTCTATCTGGGATATCAGGCACAGCCGCACGGGCCGGCGCAGTGGCTGGGCCCGAACCCGGCAGACAGTCTGGAGGGCAAGGCACAGCGCATGCAGGACGAGCAGAGGCGCCGCACGCAGTTGCCCGAGGCGCAGGCAGCGCTGGGAGATCTTCTGGTGGGAGCGGGCTTGGTGGGAGCGGGCCTGCCCGCGAACGCTTTTCGCTTGCAAGCAAGCTCCCACACAAACACTCTTCTCCTCCCCACCCGCCTCTTCATGCCCGGCTATCTCTTCCACCCCCAGGACGGCACCATCATCGCCCTGCCACCGCAGGTCCCCGCCAATCACGCACGCGGCACGTGGCTACGTCTGGGCCAGGCTTTGCGGGAAGAACGAACGGGATGGGTGCCACTGGTAAAACCCCACTGGCTGGGACCGTGGCAGCAGACGCAGGTGCCGCAGGATGCGTCGGTGCGCGAAGCGCTGCAAGAGATCGCGCTCAGCGCCACCCCGCGCCTGTTCGCGCGTGTTGACTGGTATAACGGCGAGAATCTATGGCGCGAGACTGCGCGCTTCTTCGTGGTGCCGGAGGCGTGGCCGGGGCGTGCTGGCAGTGTATGAGGGGGCGCTGTCGGAGCGGGCCTGGTGGGAGCGGGCTTGCCCGCGAAAGCTGTTCGCTTGCAGGCAAGCTCCCACACACATGCAATCGCGGGTTTGTGGCAATTTGTGAAGGATTCTCCGGTCTGCGCGTGGCGCAGCAGTTGCTTGCAGGCAAGGGGGCGTAGCACACTGCGCATCCACATCCTTTTCATGGCCGGCGTTGCCGGCCCGACGTACCAGGCTTTGACATCTCCATGAACGATCCACTTCTGTTTGTACTTGCCGCGATGCTGTTGCTTGGCACACCCGGACCCACCAATACTCTGCTGTGGGTGTCTGCCGCCACCTCCGGCACCCGGCGTTCGCTGCCGCTGTTGCTGGGCGAACTGGCCGGCTATCTGTGTGCCATTACTGCCATTGTTCTGGTGCTGCAGCCTCTGCTGGACACAGCGCCACAGCTGCGCAACATCCTGGCAGCGCTGGTCGCGGTGTATGTCGCCGTGCTGGCCGGTCGTCTGTGGCAACGCGCAGATACCCCAGAGGCGCCGCAGGCGGCCATCACTGTGTCCAAAGTCTTCGTCACCACCTTGCTGAATCCCAAGGCCTTTGTGTTCGCGCTGGGCATCATGCCGGTCGGCGACCCGGCCATTCTGGGCTATTTCGGGCTGCTGAGTGTCTGCATTGTCACTGCGGGAAGTGGCTGGGTAATTCTGGGCGGGCTGGCGGGCGCTGCCGTCGGGCCGCGCAATATGGTGTGGCTGACGCGGGCGTCCAGCTTCGTGCTGGCCGGCTTCGCCAGTCTGATCCTGTGGAACACGCTGCAGAGTGTCCTGCAGGGAACGGCCTCATGATCGAATACACCGAATACACCAAGATGCTGATCGGCTTGATCGCCATCGTGAACCCGATAGGTGCCGTGCCCATCTTCATCTCGCTGACCACAGGCCTGGATGACAAGGCCCGCCGAACGATCTACCGCACCACCACGTATGCGGTGTTCCTGATTCTGATGGCGGCGCTGATCCTGGGCGAGGCCATTCTGGACTTCTTCGGCATCACCATCAGCTCCTTCCGCGTGGCGGGCGGCATCCTGAGCCTGCTGATGGCGATCTCGATGATGCATGCCCGCACTACCGACGTGAAGCGTACCGACGAAGAGGCAGAAGAAAGTACCCATATGAACTCCATTGCCGTCGTGCCTCTGGCCATCCCTCTGCTGGCGGGGCCAGGGGCCATCAGTACTGTCATTCTGTACGCCCATCGTGATGCAAGTCTTCTGCACTACAGCCTGGTGGCGCTGGTGATCCTGCTGTTGTGCGTGCTGCTCTTTCTGGCGTTTCGTTCCGTCAAATACATCTCGCAATACCTGAGCCAGACGGCCGTGAACGTGTTTGCCCGCATCATGGGCCTTATCCTCGCGGCCATCGCCATCGAGATCATTGCCAACGGGGTCAAGGGCCTCTTTCCGGACCTGGCCTGAAAAGGAGTCTGCACACCGATGTGTGGCCGCTACGTTCCCCCCGACCAGCTGGCGCTGGAGCAGTTCTGGCGCATCGACCGCAGCAACTGGCTGAGCTGGGCGCAGCCCCTGTTCAATGTGGCCCCCACCACCGTGGTGCCCATCATCGTGCGCGATGGGGACGGGGCCATCGTGCTCACCGGCGCCCGCTGGGGCCTGGTGCCTGCATGGTGGAGCAAGGACACCTTTCCCGCCCTGACGTTCAACGCCCGCTCGGAAGAAGCCGCAGAAAAGCCCACCTGGCGCCAGAGTCTGCGTACCATGCGCTGCCTGATGCCGGCGCGGGGCTGGTATGAGTGGAATGAACAGCAGCTGGTGCGCAGCGAGGCGGGCAAGCAGGTGCGCCAGCCGTATTTCTTTTCGAGTGCGCAGGACGAGGTGATCGCGTTTGCCGGCCTGTGGGCCGTGTGGGAGCGACCTGGCGCCGAGCCTCTGGTGTCCTGCGCGTTGCTGTCCCGCGAGGCTGCCCCGGGCATCGCCGAGATTCACCACCGCATGCCGGTGGTGCTGCGGGAGGAAGACTTCGACGCCTGGCTCTCGCCCGCCACCACGGCACAGCAGGTGCAGGGGATGATCGCAGGAGCCCGGGGCGAGTTCCGCGCCTGGCCCGTCAGCACCCGCGTGAACAGCGTGCGCAACGACGGGCCGGACCTGCTGGACGAAGTGAAGGTCGCGAGTCTGTTCTGAAGGTGCCAGGCAGTGCTCTTGCAGCGGCGCGCAGGCTTGCCGGTCAGCCGCCCTTCGCCTCGGCTTCCGCCAGTGCCGCCAGTTGATCCGCCACCGCCGACCAGCCCGGCACGAAGCCCATCTGGTCATGCTGCTTCATGGCTTCTTCGTCCCAGTGCCAGGCGCCGGCCCGGTAACGCGTGCCCTTGCCCTCGGGCAGCATCTCCCAGTAGCCGGTCATGAACGGTTTCTGCGGAATCCAGCCGGCGCGGTACGCATCGGTGGTCACGATGCGCCGTCCTGGAATCACTTCCAGATACACGCCTTCCATGATGTCTCCGCCTTCGCCATTCGGGCCCCGCATGCGCAGCGCCGTGCGCCCGCCCGGACGCAGATCCATGGCGATCAGCTCGGTGGTCCAGGGTTTGGGGCAGAACCATTCTTCAATTCGCTCCACCCAGACGCTCCACACGATGTGCGGCGGCGCGTCAATGTAGCGCTCGACGCTCAGTTCGAAACCATTCTCTGCATTGCCAGTCATTGTTCTTCTCCTTGCTTGATGCCCTTGCGTGCGCCGACGATGGCGAATTGCGCGCCCTGCGGGTCCGTGCC
>CAMCRC010000019.1 GCA_945877175.1 Klebsiella pneumoniae
CGAGTGAGCAAAATGACCCAAGGCATTTTGCGAAGCGAGGGCACCCGGGAGGGGTGCGGGTCAGCCGCAGCACAGACAGGCGCCCCGCCAGGGCCGTCTCCTGGCACCATTGTTCGCGGGCAAGGCCCGCTCCCACAGGCAAGGCCCGGTCCCACAGACAAGGCCCGCTCCCGCTGGCGCTATCTGTTCAGCGCGCGCAACATCCACGCGGTTTTCTCGTGCAGGCGCATGCGATCGGACGCCAGCGAAGCAGAGGACTCGTCGCCAGCCTCCTGCGCCACCTTCAGCACCTTGCGGCAGGTTCTCACCACGGCTTCGTGACCCAGCGTCAGGATGTCCACCATGGCACGTCCCGCAGGAATGTCATCGACTTCCTTGATGGAACTCAGGCGGGCAAACTCCTTGTAAGTGCCGGGCGCCACGACATCCAGCGCGCGGATGCGTTCGGCCACTTCGTCGACGGCCAGGGCCAGCTCGGTGTACTGCTCCTCGAACATCAGGTGCAACTCGCGGAACTGCGCTCCGGTGACATTCCAGTGAAAATTGTGGGTCATCAGGTAGAGCGTGTAAGAGTCGGCCAGCAGATGCTTGAGACCCTCTGCGATGGCGAGGCGGTCGCTTTCCTTGATGCCGATGTCGATGCTGCTCATGGTGTACTCCTGTTGGCGATTGAATATGCGGGTTGCACTGTATCAGAGTGGAGGCTGTTCACTCAGATGCAAGGCCGGCATAGACCGTCTGTACATCGTCATCGCCGTCGATGGCATCCAGGAAGGCTTCCACCTCTTCCAGCTCGGCAGCGCCCAGCTTTACAGGATTCTTCGGCCGGTAGCCCAGCTTGGCGGACTCCACCTTGAAGCCGAAATTCGGCAGCGCCCTGCACACGGCATCCAGATCGGTGGGCTCGGTCAGGAACAGCGTGACATTGTCGTCGCCAGGCTCCAGATCCTGCGCACCGGCCTCAATGGCGGCCAGCTCCGCATCGGCATCGGTTGCTGTGGGCACTGCTTCAATCATGCCCAGGTAGTCGAAGTCCCAGGCGACAGAGCCGGAACTGCCCAGCTGTCCCTTGCGGAACAGCACGCGCATGCTGGAATAGGTGCGATTGGTATTGTCGGTGAGGCACTCCACGATGACGGGCACCTGATGGGGTGCAAATCCTTCATAGATGGCCTTTTCATAGTGCACCGCGTCGTCCAGCAGGCCGGCGCCTTTCTTGATGGCCCGCTCCAGCGTCTCGCGGGTCATGGACGCCTTCTTGGCGGCTTCGATGGCAAGTCGCAAGCGCGGGTTCATGTCCGGATCGGCACCGCTGCGCGCGGCCACCATGATTTCCTTCGTGAGTTTGGTGAAGATACGGCCCTTGGCATTGGCCGCCAATTCTTTGTGCTTGGCTTTCCACTGTGCGCCCATGTTGTCCTGTCTCTGTCAGCATCCGGACTCGGGGTCCGGCGGGAATTGCGGTTTCGAAGGCCGCTGATAATACGTGGTGCGAGGAAGATCAGACAACAACAAACTGGCCCATCATGCCGTGATCCTCATGTTCGAGGATGTGGCAGTGGTACATGTAGGCGTGGTCCGGATCCGGATACCGGTCGAACCGGGCAATGACCCGCACAGTCTCGGAGATATGCACGCGCACCGTGTCCTTCAGCCCGCGCTCCTCAGGGGGTGGCGGCGCACCATTGCGGTCCAGAATCTCGAAATGCACCTTGTGGATGTGGAAAGGGTGAATCATCGGCGAGACATTGCGCAACTCCCAGATCTCCACGGCGCCTTCCTGCACTTCAAAATTGATCCTGTTCATGTCCATGGTCATGCCATTGAGCTTGAAGACACCACCGCCAAATCCGCCGCCATTGCCACCGCCATTACCGCCTCCGCCTGCACCCCGGCCCTCCCGGCCGCCCCCATTGCCCGGCCCGTTGCCCATGCCCAGCTCGAAGTAACGGGTCTGGGTGGCCTCGGCCTCCTGCAGACGGGCGATCTGCGTCAGAACGGCGGGCACTTCGGGAGACGCCGCCAGTACTGCCGCCGGGCGAATCTGCAGGACGTCAAAAGCGTCCTTGTCCAGCAAGCGCATCATGCCGTTCATCTGACCGTTGTACAGCGCCGGATAGGGCGACACGGGCAGGTTTACCAGAAAGAAAGGCTCGGAGGGAGCGATGTTGAGCACGATCTCGGCCCGCTCGCCAGGCGCCAGCGTGACGCGGTCCACCTGCAGTGGGCTCTCCAGGAAGGAGCTGTCCCCCGCAATCAGGGCGAAGGCCTGGCCATCGCTGCGCGCAATGGTGAAGGTGCGTGCATTGGCGGCATTGAGAACGCGCAGTCGCAACTTTTGCGTACTGACTTCCAGGTAGGGAGCGGCGGTGCCATTGACCAGCAGCGTTTCGCCGCGCACTCCGCGCATGAGAGCGCTGACATTGGTCGGGTACACCAGGGCTCCATTCTCGTCGAAACGCCGATCCTGCAGGATAAGTGGCACATCATCCACGCCGTACTGCGAGGGCAGGTCCAGCGCGTCAGATTCGGCACTTTCCACGATGATCATGCCGGCCAGCCCGCTGTAAACCTGAGGCCCGGTGCGATGGTGCAGGTGCGAGTGATACCAGCAGGTCGAGGCATGCTGATCGAGGGTGAACGTCGCCAGCCAGCGGCCCCCGGGCGGGATGATCTGATGGGGGCCACCGTCCATGCTGGCGGGCACGTGCAGGCCGTGCCAGTGCAGGGTTGTCTCTTCCGTCATCGCATTGTGGACGTCGATGGCGATGGGCTCTGCGCAGCGCAGGCGCAAAGTGGGCCCAAGATAGCTGCCGTTGATGCCCAGCGTCGGCGTCTCGAACTCCTCGAAGAAGCGAGTCAGACCGTTCTGGGCCTGCAGACTGAAACTCCGGGTGCCTTCCTGCAGTGTACCTTCCAGCAGCGCGGGAATGCGCAGTGGGTTGACACCGGTCGGACCGGGCGAAATAGTGATGGTGGGGAACTGGGTGCTTCCCACCCTTTGCTCCGGAGGAAGGGGTTCCGGAGCACGGGGGCGCAGCCAGGCATAGCCGGCGGCGGACATGAAACCGAGGGAGCCCAGCCATTTCAACATCTGGCGTCTGTTCATCAGAATCTTCTCGACTGTAGTCAATACACCATTGCACTTATTTTGTAGCCTGACGCTTCAAAGCTGAACTATGCGACCGCCCGCGGCCTCGGCATCTTCCGGGTCATGGGTGACCATGAGCGTCGGCAGCCCTGCCCGCTGCAGGGTGCTGAAGACCAGGGCACGGACATCCCGGCGCAGGCTGGCGTCCAGTCGCGAGAACGGCTCGTCCAGCAGCACGGCATGGGGCTCCGACAAGAGCAGACGCTGCAGCGCCACGCGGGACTTCTGCCCGCCCGAGAGTGTATCGGGATCACGAGCGGCATAGCCTTCCAGCCCCACGGCGACCAGCGCGGCCTGCACGCGGGCGTCCTTGTCCTGCTTCCCTGCCGGCAGCGCAAAGCGCAGATTGCCGCCGACAGACAGGTGAGGAAACAGCAGGGGGTCCTGAAACAACAGGCCGATGCGGCGCTGCTCGGCGGGCAATGCCAGCACGTTCCGCCGATCCAGCAGCACCGTGCCCGAGGCGCTGAAGGCCGGGGCCAGAAACCCCGCCAGCCAGGCCAGCAGGCTGGACTTCCCAGCGCCAGAGGGGCCCATCACCGTCACGATCTCACCCCCACATACATCGGCGTCCAGCGCCAGCAACAGGGTGCCGCGCAGGCTCAGCCGCACGTCCTGCAACTGCAGGCGGTGGCTGGTGGCGTTGGTCTGCTGATCGGTCACTGCCTGTCCCTCATGCCATTGCGATGGCGCCACACCAGGCGCGGTACGTACAAAGCCAGCAGGAATCCCAGCATGGGCAGCAGGGACTGCAACAGCGCCCACACGGCGATGATGCTGCGGTTGCCACCCGAGGCCAGAGCCACCGCCTCGCTGGTGATCGTCGGCACCCTGCCCGCGCCGGGCAGTTGCGTGGCGAGATACTGCCCGACACTGACAGCGATGCCAACTGCGGCGGCCGTCAGGCAGGGCCCGAGCAGCAGCGGCAGGCGGATACGCCAGAAGCTGCGCCAGGGCGACGCGCCCAGTGTGGATGCCAGCTGCGCCCAGCGCGGGTCCAGACGCCGGTAGGCCTCGGACAGCGCCAGAAACACATAGGGCAATACGAACAGCAGGTGCGCGAACAACACCAGGCGCCAGTCAGGCACCCAACGCAGGAACTCCGTGGCCACAATCAAGCCGAACAGGAAGGCAATCTGCGGAATCACCAGCGGCACGTACAGCAGCCACAGGGCCGGGGTGAACTTCCGCCCGTCGCGCTGTTCGCCCTCAAGCACCGCCACCGCCAGCACGAGGGCGATGGCGGTCGAGGCCGCCGCTATGCCCAGCGTGTTGCCCAGAGGGCCGCTCACCTCGGGCAGCGTGCGGGACCAAGTTTGCAGCGTCCAGGCCCCCGGAAGATTGTCGGGAAAGCGCCAGAAGCCCGCGATGGAATTCATCAGCAGCGCCACCAGCCCCCCCAGAGCCAGGCCAGCAGCCAGCCAGACGCCGAAGGTGCCGCCCACCCGCACCACGGACTCGCCCCGCCCCCTCTGCCCTGCAGCCAGCCAGCGTCGGCCGAGCACGGCCGCCAGTGCCTCCAGACAACGCCAGAGCAGCATTGCGAATGCTGTCACCCCCAGCTGCAGCAGAGCACCGGCGGCGGCCTGAAAGCGCCAGGCAAGGTCGGGGTCGGAAAACCACTGCAACACCGCGACACTCAACGTGGGTGGCAGCGTCGGGCCCAGAATCATCGAAACCTCCACCGTGGCACTGGCGAAGGCAATCACGGCATACACCGGCAGTCGCACCAGCGGATACAGAGCGGGCAGCACGGTGAGCAGCCACGCCACAGCGGGGCTGTAGCCCAGAGAACGGGCCATGGCCACACGCCTCTGGGGGTCACATTGTGGCAGCGCCGCCAGCGCCATGAGCAGCAGAAAAGGGATCTCCTTGATGAGCAGCCCCAGCATCAGGCTAAGCCCCCAGGGGTCGTTGACGATCAGAGCGTCGGGCGGGCGGGTCCAGCCGCTGATCTGCGGCGAGACCAGGCGTGCCAGCAGACCGGCAGGTGCAATCAGAAAGGCCAGCCCGAAGGCAGCGGCGGCATGGGGAATGGCCAGCAGAGGGGCAACGAGCCGGCGGATCCAGCGCTCCAGCCCCGACCCGGAGATGCCGGCCAGAAACATCATCACGATGCTCAGTGCCAGCAGGGGCGTCAGTAAGCCCGCCTGCAGGCTGACCAGTATGCTGTCGCTCAGGCCCGGGCTGGCGAACAGTGCCTTCCAGTGCTGCAGCGTGAAGGAGTTGCCACCCAGCACCGGCAGATAGCCGAAGGCCGGCAGTACAGTCAGACCAACGCCTAGCCCTACGGGCAGCGTCAGCAGCGCGATGACCAGCCAGGGCGCGGCACGCAGCAACACCTCAGCGTGCTCCGTAACGCGCCAGCCAGGCCTGTTCCAGCGCTTCCATCCAGGTCGGATGGGGCTCGCGCAGCGACACGCCCAGCGCCTCGGGAGGCAGGGTGGCAACGCCGGGGTCGATGCGCGCGAAGCGCTCGCGGTCTTCCGGGTTCAGCGCCGCCATGCTCAGTACCGTGCTGCTGCCCATGACCTCGGGCGCGTATGCCCGCGCCTGCGCCTCTGGCGAAAGCAGATAATTGGCTGCCACCATGGCGCCGGCCTTTGCGGGTGCATTGAAAGGTATGGCGAGAAAGCTGACATTGCCGATACTGCCACCGCTTGGAACATACGTGCGCACGGAAGGCGGCAGTTCGCCAGCCAGAATGCCCGCACTCGCCTCGGCCGGACTGAACGAGAACGCCAGCACAATCTCGCCGTCCCCCAGCATGCGCCGCAGCTCGCCGCCATTGCCGGGGAAACTGCGGCCGCTGCGCAGCAGCGTGGGATGCAGTGCGTCAAGGAACGCCCACAGCGGGGCACTGACCTCGTCAAACCGCGCCGGCTCCACTGGCTTGTAGAGGGCAGCGGTATCGCCCGCCAGCTCCAGCAGCGCCTGCTTCAGAAAGGTGGACCCGAGGAAGTCGGGCGGACGCGGATAAGTGAATTGTCCCGGGTTGGCTACACTCCACGCCAGAAGCGCCGGCATGGAGTGCGGGGGCTCGGGCAGCAGCGCCGCGTCGTGATAGAACACCAGCTTTGAGCGTGTCCACGGCGACTCGTAGCCTTCCACTGGAATGGTGAAGTCCTCGCGCATCTCGGGGAAGCGTCCAGCCTCCACCAGCGCGAAATTGGGCAGAGACTCGGCGAAGGGCCCGAACAGCAGGTCGCTGGCCTTGAGTGCGGCGAAATTCTCGCCATTGAGCCACAGCAGATCGGCACTGCCCTGCTCCTCATTGCCTGCCATGCGTTCCGCCACGATGCGCGACACGGACTCGGCCGTATCGCCAATCTTCACGTGCTGCAGCGACACGCCGAACTGCGCCTGCAGCTGTTCGCCCGCCCAGGAGATGAAGCCATTGATCTGCGGGTCGCCGGCCCAGGCGTGGAAATAGACCGTCTGTCCGCGCGCTTGTGCCAGCACTGCGTCCCAGTCCTGCGGGTCGGGTGTGGCGGCACGCGCAGAACCCGTCATCAGGGCCAGCACGCTCAGCAACAGGACGGGCATTCTCATGAGTGCGAGGCCATCGCAGTGCACGTGGCGGATACCTGATCGGCAGTGTCGGCGCCCGAACGGGCCAGGACACCATGGCGACGCGCACGCCGCTCCCGGTAGAGGCTGTCCAGCACCTTGCCCAGTACCTCCTCATGGAAGCGGTCACAGCCAATGCACAGGTTCTGATAGGGCCGGCCATCGGGACTGGTGGTGTGAGATGCCTCCAGAAAACGTGCTTCGCTCCAGCCATGGGCAAGCCCCATTTTTTCAGGAGCACCGGCATTGATGGCCTGAATGGCTGGCTGTGAAGCCAGATGATCGAGAATCTCGAGCAGCGGCTCTTCCGTCAGATTGCCCAGAGGGTGTGCGGTCTTGAGACAGCAGGGATAGACATCGCCGGTCGGGTCAATGGACACCTCCGATCCTGCCTGGCCATGGTTCAGAAAATTCAGTCCGCCAGACCAGGCGTTGCAGAAGTTGTCTTCAAGCGTGGCCGTGGAGAGTCCGTTCTGCCAGGCACGGCCCCGGGGCCAGAGCTTGCCGATCCAGGCGTCTTCCGTCGCGCCGAACATGTTGAAGTACGCCGGACCGGTGCCATCCTCGAGGCGCCTGGCCGCAAACAGCGCGGAATTCTGCAGGCCGGCGGCCTGGAACATGGCCAACAGCTTGTCGATGAGTTTCTGACGTTTGTCGCCTTCCATCCCCACGTGGTAGTCATCCATGCCGGCCACGGAAATGGTGTTGACCCCCAGTGCCAGCAATTCGTCGAGAATCTTCGGGGTCAGCAAGTCGCCCGTCGTTTGCACAATGACGCGAACGCCCCCTTGTTCCCGATACTTGTCCCGGATGGCCTGCAACGTGGGATACAGCACCCGCTCGCGCACCGGCTCCGTCAATACGTCGCCGCCCGACAGGATGATGCGCCCCGCCCGCTCCACGCCGTCTTCCACATAGCTCAGACGCGCAGGCAAATTGGCGATGATGCGCGGGGCATTGCGGACAGCCTCGGCCACTACAGCAGCAAGTTCGTCGCGCACATAGGGGCGGAAGCGCTCTTCGTAACAGTGTTTGCAGCGGCGGTGACAATGCCAGCACAACACGTAGTAAATGGACTCCATGACAGCCTCGCTATGGCAAACCTGGTTATTCCAATCCATCCGCTGCGTAGACGTGCAGCATCAGATCACTGTGCTCCGACCACACCGCCTCTTCTGCAAGCAGCGCAAGTCCTTCGTCCCGCTCCGCATCCACCACGTCGCGGGCACCAAATTCGTCGATGTAGAATCCAATTCTATCCTGTGCCACGCCCTCATGCAGACGCGCCACGAGCCATTCCTTGAGTTCTTGCGGAGCCACACCGGGCTCGCGCCGGATCAGGGCCCGCAGGATTTCCAGTACCGATGCCTCTTCGTCCAGGTTGCTGCTGAATACTTCTTCACGCATGACACTTCTCTCCATTCACGCAGACTCCCTGGCAGGGAGTGCCCTTGAGACCTGTTTGTTACTGTTCATGAGCACAGGATACACAAGGACGACGCCCAGGATGATGCCTGCTCCGAGATAAAATTGCAGATCCAGCTCGCGCTGCTCACCCAGAATCAGAATCGCGAGAATAATTGCATAGAGTGGCTCCATGTTCACCGCCAACGAAGACGCATAGGCTGACAGTTGCCTCAGGGCTACCAGTGACAGCGCAAAGGGCAGCAGCGTGCAGGCCACTGCCAGTACCAATATCCAGAACATGTCATTGTTGCCCGGAACTGCCAGCAGCTGGTCCTGTGCAGGCAGCAGCGCACCTGCCTCCCAGGGCGTCCACGGCAGGCCGAAAAGCAGCAGAGTCATCACCAGCGCGAATACGCCACCACCCAGCATCTCCAGCGCAGTGGCACTCAGGGCGTCGGTGCGATGGATGAGGCGCTTGTTCAACGCGGTGAACAGTGCCGCGAGAAAGGCGGACAGGATCGCGACGGCAATGCCTGCATTCATCGTTTCCGGCGTCCCGCCAACAACCAGCGCAACACCCGGCAGCACCAGCAAACCGAGGAGCAACTCCCGGCGCACGAATGGGCGCCCAGTCACCATGGGCTCAATGAAGCACAGACACACGGGTATCAATGCCATGCAGGTGGCAGCCACTGACGCATTGGCGAGCTTTACTGCCGCATAGAACGTCAGCCAGTGCACTGCAACGATCACGCCGACGCCAAGAAAGGCCAGCAGATGCCGGCGTGAAAGGCGCAACACGCCGCGCCAGACCCTGGGCAGCAGCAACAACAGCAGACTCACAAGCACCATCCGCCACAGCACCAGCGGCAGGGCAGGCACAGTGATGAGTTTGCCGATAATAGCCGTAAAACCCCAGAGGAAGACGCACAGATGAATCTGCGCCCAGGCAGTGCGTGTGTCGGACATGTTGACCTTGTATCGCGTCGGCCTGCAGGGCGGGCACTGGCAACGCCGCAGGGACGGAAATGTCGGATAGCCTACACCAAAACACGCCAGAGGACTGCGCCGGCGCACCATGGTCTCTCTCTTTGGGGCAGGCTGGACTCGACACCATTGTGACAGCTTTGCGCTGAGATACGTGCTGTGGTGGATGAACGGCCGAGCAAAAAAAAGGGTCGCAAGTAGCGACCCCGAAACAACCCGGAAATCCGAGTCTAAAACCTGCCAACTCTCAACATGGCCGGGCGCCTGATCAGGCTCCGCGGATGAAGACGTTGCGCTTGATGCCTCCGCCAAGCAGTCGTGCCGGCCAGTGGAACGAACTGATGAAAGACACCAGAACCGCCGCCGCATAGGGAATCGCCTGAATCAGCATCACGATGCTCCATATCTGCATGTCGGGATTGCTGTATTCACGGGGAATGAGGCTCAGCATCAGCACTGCAAGACACAAGCTGATCAGCATCAGCAATTCTTCACGTACGGCTGTCAGTGCCTGCAGTACCGCAGAGGGACGCGCGCACTTCGGCGTTCGCACGAAGGGCATGTCGTCCGTGAACAGACCGCGCAAGGTCGCCAGACCTACCGTATGCGACAGAGCCAGACCAGCAACAGCCGCTGCAAACGTCTGACGCAGGTTCGCCTTCACCCGTGAGCGATACAGGTAAACCATCTTGGAAAGCTTGAATACGAACAGAGAGAGCGGCAGCACAGAGAACATCATCAGCGGCGCGTCGATCTGTGTCGGCGACAGGATCATCGCAACACTCCAGGCTATCGCCGCAAGGTTGAAGATCAGATTGAAGCCATCCGCCACCCAGGGCAGCCATCCAGCCAGGAAGTGATAGCGCTGGCCATTGGTCAGGCGCGAGTCACGATTGCTGAACAGATCCCGGGTATGTCGGCGCAGAATCTGCATCGCGCCGTAAGCCCAGCGGAAGCGCTGCTTCTTGTAGTCGATGAAAGTATCCGGCATCAGGCCACGGCCATAGCTGTAAGAAAGATACATGGCTTCGTAGCCCGCTTCGAAAATGCGCAGACCAAGCTCCGCATCTTCAGTAATGCACCACTCTCCCCAGCCACCGACTTCTTCCAGCGCTGTTCTGCGCACCAGGGTCATGGTGCCGTGCTGGATGATGGCATTACGCTCATTGCGAGTGACCATGCCGATCTCAAAGAAACCGCGGTACTCAGCAAAGCACATGGACTTGAAGGCATTGTCATCGTGATCGCGGTAATCCTGAGGAGACTGCACGATGGCCATCTTCGGATTTTCGAAGGCGCCGATCAGATCGCTCAGCCAGTTTGGCTCTACCTGGTAGTCGCTGTCGATGGCAGCAATGATTTCTGCCTGCGGGTCAGTACGTTCCAGAGCATAGTTCAGTGCGCCAGCCTTGAAGCCGGACAAGGGCGCAACATGGAAGAACTTGAATCGCGCACCGAGTTTCTCGCAATGAATCTGCACAGGCCGCCACACGGCTTCGTCGCGGGTGTTGTTGTCGATCACCAGCACTTCGAAATCTGGATAATCCAGCTTCGCCAGGGCGTCCAGCGTCTCGATCATCATGTCGGCCGGCTCGTTGTAGGCCGGGACATGGACAGACACCTTCGGCGTGCGTGTCATGACAAGCTGCGTGGGCTTGATCTGGCGTCGGCGCGTCATGTACCAGTGCGCTTCCGCCCACTCATGGGCCTCCGTCAGAAGAATGGTTACGACACCGAGCATGCCGATTACCAGCAGGATGCCGACGATGGTGGACGTAATGGTCAAATACTGCTGCGAATAGTCATAGATGATCCAGACCAGCACGGTGGCGGTGACAGACGCCACCAGAGCCATCAGGCCGTAGCCCTTGGTCTTGAGCGCCTTGCTGTTGATACCGAAGATGCCCAGCAGAATCACGGATGTCAGGATTGAGATTGCAGCCAGAACTTCCCAGCCCGGAGTGCGCACAATGGGTTCGGCGAAGGAGAACTTCGGATTGCGCTCCACGTCATAAACGCCCCAGTAGGCACCTACGCCACCTTCATTCTCGGCTTTCCATGGCTGATCGAAAGCCTCCATGAGGAAATACTCATAGTCCAACTCAGTCGCACGGTGCAGGAATCGGCGCAGAAAAAGAGCCTCATTGGCTTCGCTCGCCACGGCCGCCTCTCTGGTGCGCCCATCCGAAGGCCAGCCTACTTCCCCGATGAGAATCTCCTTGTCAGGAAAGGCGGCTTCCAGTTGCTCCATCTTGTCTACGATATAATCCACCGCGATATCGACGTCGATACCTTCCCAGTAGGGCAGCATATGGACGGTGATGTAGTCGACGTGGTCAGCCAGCTCGGGATAGTGCAGCCAGACGTGCCATGGCTCGGCAGTGCTAACAGGCACATTGACTTCGCGACGGACACGATCCATCAGCACACCAAGATCTGTGGCACTGAATTCGCCACGCAGGATGGTTTCGTTGCCCACCATCACGCTGGTGACATTCGTGCTCGCGTTGGCAAGCGTTATGCCGGCCTGGATTTCATCTTCATTGATGATGGTGTCCATCCCCAGCCAGATGCCTGTCACGACATCCATGTCATAGTCGCGGGCAATATTCGGAATGTCTGCCAGACTGCGCAGGCTGGAATAGGTTCTCAGCGCACGCGTCTTGCCCGCCAGCAATTCGACGTCCTCGCGGATCTCTTCAGTGGAGGGCATGACGTTGTAAATGGCGTTCTGGCCTTTCTGGAAAGGCGAAAATGCAAATCCACTGATCTCTTCAGGCCAGGGCACGACTTCGGTTGGGCGATTTACCATCGCCCAGATGAAAAAGGTAACTATTGCGAACAACAAAGCGACGAACAGAGTCGATATACGCATATTTCCTGGGGTTCAGAAAAAAATTGGGAGGGGGAGACAAACGGCCGGCATGTTATTGTTACGCCCCATGTCCGTCAATAGATGGAAAAGAAATATATTTTCGCTTTGCAGGGCATTAAAAACCTTTGAAATGGCACGAATTTTCCCGGCCCGCACCAAAGACATGCATTGCACCAAAAAAGCACATTTCAAGGAATTTCGCACCGAATGAGACCTCTGAATATCGTAATTTCCACGTTGAAAAACGAATTGCACAAGGAACCATCAAGACAATGCAAAAACTCTTCCTCTTACTGATTTTCGCAGCTTTTTCTTGCAGCAGTATGAATGCCAGTGCAGGGCGTATCGAAATTACACTGGCTGACTCTTCAACACTGGCATTGTTCCGAATTCTTCCAGATGCCATTCCGGCAGAAGGCGCCCCGCTCGTCATCCTCATGCCTGGCGGCTCCGGAGATGAAGCGCTGGCCCGCGATCTGCATTTCTGGCTGGGAGAAGAACTGGCGCAACGCGGGTGGGCGGTGGCTGTCCCGGTATCGCCCAATGGCCGCTCCTTTCGGGGCGCAAACAACGCCTTGATCCCTCTGTTGATTGAAAAATTGCAGGAAGACCCCCTCATTTCTGACGGAAAAGTACTGCTGGCCGGCATTTCC
Organism: Klebsiella pneumoniae; assembly: GCA_945877175.1. Lineage (GTDB taxonomy): Bacteria > Pseudomonadota > Gammaproteobacteria > Pseudomonadales > Pseudohongiellaceae > UBA5078. Next base: position 12,644 of record CAMCRC010000019.1, read on the forward strand.
AATGGCGGAATGTCCGCGCTCGAAGTCGCTTCGCTGTCTCCGGAACGCTATCTCGGGATCATGGCGGTGCCGGCACTGGTACCGGAACGACTGAATGTCGCCGCCTTGGAAGGCATGCCGATCTATCTGCGGATAGGTGACCAGGACGAAATGAACTGGATGAATCGTTTCGAAGAAACCCGCGCCGCCCTCGAGTCTGCCGGCGCGGTGGTGGATGCCGGACTGGTGTTCATGGCCCCCCACATGTTCTCCATGGAATGGGAGACATTGGACCCCTGGCTGATAACTCTATTGCAGAGTCACTGATCAGAAATTGGTGGCCACAAGCGGACTGGTTTCGGCGTCGTAATCGATTCCAGTCACGCCGAAACCGAACAACTTGAGAAACTCGGTGTTGTAACCTGCAAAATCTGTAAGCTCAAAAAGATTGCTTTCGTTCACCTGGTCCCAAAGCGCTTCCACACGCTGCTGCACGACCGGATTCAGTTCTTTCTCATCCACCCGCAAACGTCCTGCCGCATCCAGCCGGGGCGTTGCGGTGTAAAGACATTCTGAGAACAGACGCTGTATCTGCTCCATACAGCCTTCGTGTGTGCCGTCTTCCTTCATCACCTTGAAAAGTATGGACAGATAAAGCGGCATGACAGGAATAGCTGAACTAGCCTGAGTAACGACTGCCTTTAGCACGGCCACTCGGGCCTCTCCATTGACAGCTGCAAGGCTGCGGCTGATCGCTCCGGCAGCGCGATCCAGGTCTTCCTTGGCTTTGCCAATCGTGGCATGACCGTAAATTGGCCAGGTCAGCTTGTCGCCCAGGTATGTATACGCGACGGTTTTGCAGCCGTCGGCCAGCAAGCCTTGCTGTTGCAATGCAGCCATCCACAATTCCCAATCTTCGCCGCCCATCACCTTTACTGTGGCAGCGATTTCTTCTGGACTTGCAGGTTCCACGGAGATCGGGCTGATCTTGTGAGTATCGGTATTGAGATTCTTGACGGTATACGCACTGCCGATGGGCTTGAGGACCGAGGAATACACTTCCCCTGTGACGGGATCCGTGCGCCGGGGAGCAGCAAGGCTGTAAACCACCAGATCTATCTTGCCCATGCTGGATTTTGCTATTTCCATCACCTGCTCCTTGCAGGCAGCGGAGAAAGCATCGCCGTTGATGGTATGAGCGAACAAGCCGGCCTCTGCAGCCGCTTCATGGAGTGCCGAGGTGTTGTAATAGCCAGCCGATGCCGTCTTGGTGTCCGTGGGTGGCTTTTCAAAGCAGACACCCAGGGTACTGGCGCCGGTTCCGAAGGCAGCAGCAATCCGGGAAGAAAGCCCGTAACCAGTGGAGCATCCAAGAACCAGCACGTTCTTCGGTCCGTGGGCAACAGGAAGCTGCGCTCGAGTATGGGCAATCTGCTCATGTACATTGGCAGCACACCCTTGCGGATGCGCATTGATACAGATGAATCCTCGAACTTTTGGCTTGATGATCATGAATCTTCCTGTTTTCCGGTCTTTAGCGTGTAAATTATGGCCCCGCTCAAATGAGCGTCCCCAGGCGAAGGCGGCCATTATAGTGCTGATTGCTGCCTTGACAACACCCGTTTAAACCGGCATAGTGTCGCGTCTAAAATTCGGCTGGCGAATGCATTTTATTCGCCTTCCTGACCGGAACAAACCCGGAGCAGGACTCGCCGCAAACCCTGTTTCGTATTGAACTGCATATGCATCAAGGAGCATCAGTTGGCCAATTCTGCACAAGCTCGTAAGCGCGCCCGTCAAGGCGAAGTCCGTCGTCGTCACAACGCAAGCTTTCGTTCGATGGTTCGCACCTATCTGAAGAAAGTGATAGCTGCCATCCAGACAGGCGACTATGACAAGGCTACTGTTGCGTACAACAGCGCCGTACCAGTCATCGACAGAATGGCCGACAAAGGCATCATTCACAAAAACAAGGCTGCTCGTCACAAGAGTCGTTTGAATACTGCGATTCTGGCGCTCAAGGCGGCCTGATTTGGTTGCTTGAAACCGGACTCAAAAAAAACCGGCTGCTTGCCGGTTTTTTTATTGCTGACGATTGGTACTTGGGATGGCACTGTAGTGGCCTACTCTACCAGCACCAGATTGTCCCGATGAATGATCTCGATCTCTCCAGAGTAGCCAAGCAGCTCTTCTATTCGATCGCTTGACGCACCCAACAGCCTTTCAGCTTCCCGGCTGTCGTAGTTGACCAACCCGCGGGCAACTTCACGCCCGGCTTCGTCAATACATGTGACAACATCTCCGCGGTCGAATTGCCCCTTGCAGCCAATCACACCCACAGGAAGGAGACTTTTGCCTGAGTGCGTCAAGACCTTCACGGCACCCCCGTCGATAATCAGCTGACCCTTGGCCTTGAGCTGCCCGGCCAGCCACTGCTTGCGCGCTGCCATGGGCTGCTTCTCAGGCAACAGCATGGTGCCAATCTCTTCGCCCTGTGCCAGCCTCACCAGCACATTGTGCTCCCTGCCACTGGCAATGATCGTGCATGCACCGGAACGCGCCGCCAGCTTTGCTGCCGATACTTTGGTAATCATGCCGCCTCGACCAAGACTGCCTCCGTCGCCAGCCATTCCTGCCAATGCGGGATCACCAGCCATCGCCATGCTGATTACAGGAGAGTCGGGGTTCTGCCGAGGATCGGATTCGTGCAATCCCTTCTGATCCGTCAGAATGACAAGTGCATCAGCGTTCACAAGATTCGCGACAAGAGCTCCAAGAGTATCATTGTCCCCAAAACACAGCTCTGCCGTGGCTACAGTGTCGTTTTCATTGATGACAGGAATGACCTGCATGTCCACCAAGGTGCGCAAAGTGCTCCGGGCATTTAGATAGCGTGTGCGATTGGAAAGATCGTCGTGGGTAAGAAGTATTTGAGCGGTATGGACACCGTATTCCTTGAAGAATGTTTCGTAGGTTTGTATCAGACCCATCTGGCCCACGGCAGCCGCTGCCTGCTGAAGATGAATTTCTTTAGGCCGCTTCTTGAGCCCCAGCCTCGCCACGCCTTCAGCAACCGCTCCAGAAGAAACCAGGACGACCTGAATACCCTTGCGCTGCATGGTCACAAGCTGTTCAACCCAGGCTGCAATCGCCTGCTTGTCCAGCCCGAGGCCGTTGTTGGTGATCAGGGAACTGCCAATCTTCACGACCCAGCAGCGTGTTTTCAGCAAGTCTTTACGCATCATGCAGGCAGCTCTCGAATAAACCGTAAATCATCTATAGTCGTCGTCTTCGAATTCGTCGAAGTCGTCCAAATCTTCGGCATCCGCATCGGCGCGACGCGCGGCACGACTTCTTTCTATACTCTTGCGAATCTCATACTCCATTTCCCGGTCCAAAGCCGCCTGCTGCTCCTGATACTCCGGATCCTCGAGCAATAGTCGTCGGTGCTCTTCCACCGAAACCATGATGGCTTGACACAAATCCGGGCATCCTTCGCCGCTGATAGCAGTGATTGAAAATACACGACCTTTCCACTTCAATGCCTTGGTGAGACGTTTGACAAGCGCAGCACGCTCACCTTCTGGCACCAGGTCAAGCTTGTTCAGTACCAGCCAGCGCTCCTTTTTTGCCAGAGTAGGACTGAACTTTTCCAGTTCCTCGGCAATTTTCCGTGCGTGCTCTACCGGATCAGAGCTGTCTGGTGGCATTACGTCGAGGAGATGCAACAACAGGCGCGTGCGCGACAAGTGCTTGAGGAATCTGAACCCCAGGCCCGCACCTTCAGATGCCCCTTCGATCACGCCTGGAATATCCGCCATGACAAAACTGCGTTCGCTGCTGACTCGTACGACACCAAGGTTGGGAACGAGAGTGGTAAACGGATAATCGGCGACCTTGGGACGCGCCGAGGAAACAGCGCGAATCAAAGTGGATTTGCCGGCATTGGGCATTCCCAGCAACCCGACATCAGCCAGCACCTTGAGCGTTAACTGCAGGACTCGCAATTCGCCAGGAGTGCCGTTGGTTGCCTTGGTGGGAGTCCGCGTCGTGCTGGACTTGAAACGGGTATTACCCAGGCCGTGAAAGCCCCCCTTGGCTACCAGAATCTGCTGCCCTTCTTCAGAAATATCAGCGATCAGTTCTTCAGTATTTGCATCGACAACTGTTGTGCCAACCGGAACGCGCACTACCAGATTCTCGCCACTGCGCCCGGTGCAGTTCTTGCTCATTCCGCCCTGTCCATTCTGCGCCCGATATTGTGGCTGGAAGCGGAAATCGACCAGGGTATTCAAAGAACTGTCGCCAACGAGATAAACGCTGCCGCCATCCCCTCCATCACCCCCGTTGGGGCCGCCCTTGGCGATGAACTTTTCGCGGCGAAAACTCATGCAGCCATTGCCACCCTTGCCTGCTTCCACCGTAATCTCGGCTTCATCAACGAACTTCATGTCTTACCTTCCCGAACACGGGATGCTCTCAGAATTGTCGGGGCGAAATGCCCAATACAAAAAAGCCCCGTCACTGGACGAGGCTTTTGGCGCGCGCACTTCAGCGGAACCCGCTATGCGCAGCGTGTGAAGCGTAGAGCGTGGTTCAGACAGGAACAATACTGACGTATTTCCTGCGCGCCGGCCCTTTGACTTCGAATTTCACAGTGCCGTGTGCAGTGGCGAAGATCGTATGATCCTTGCCTAGACCCACGTTCACACCGGGGTGGAAGTGCGTGCCACGCTGACGCACCAAGATGTTGCCTGCGAGAACGGTCTCGCCACCAAAGCGCTTGACGCCAAGTCGCTTCGACTGGGAATCGCGGCCGTTACTGGTACTACCACCTGCTTTTTTATGAGCCATTTGTCTTCTCCTGCCAGCTTGCGCCCGACTTTATACGGAAATGCCCGTGATCTTGACTGCCGTGAACCACTGTCTGTGGCCCTGGTGCTTGAGGTGGTGCTTACGGCGACGGAACTTGATGATGCGTACTTTGTCGGCACGACCCTGCGCTACGACTTCAGCAGTCACTTTGCTGCCTACAACATAGGGAGCACCTATCTTGACGGATTCGCCTTCGCCTACCATCAACACCTTGTCAAAGCTGATCTGACCGCCAGTGGCCACTTCCAGTTTCTCCAGCTTGAGGATCTCGCCCTCAACCACTCGGTGTTGCTTGCCACCACTTTCAATTACCGCGTACATAATTCACTCCAGATTGGGTATAGGGTCATTCTCTGCCAGCGCTGCGGTCTCAACGTGACGTACATTCAACAGAAGCAATCGAACCTCTGTCCAGCAGTGCCTATAGGGCCGGGCATTTTACGGGAACAGTCCATGCGAGGCAAGCCTGCACTTGAGAATTTATCCAATCATTACGCACAATTGCGAACTTCCTGCAGCATGCCCTGTTCTTGACAGCCAATCCCTTCACCCCTAGCATGCAGGCTCCATTTTAAACCTGTTCCAGAGCCCTCGTGCGTTCTCCCGGCAGATTGGCAAGTCCGTCCCAGACAACAGCATTGACCACGGTAGCTTCATGTACAAACAGATCCGCGCGGTTGTCGCGACCGATTTCGAAGCCGTAAATCAGGTAATAGTCGACCAGCTGTATTCTAACGTCGCCCTGGTCGAAAGCATTGGCCACTACATCATTGATGCAGGCGGCAAGCGTATGCGCCCTGTACTGGTGTTGTTGAGCGCACGCGGCTGCCAGTACGAAGGCCAGGACCACATCCGCCTCGCAGCCGTTATCGAATTCATACACACGGCTACACTTCTCCATGACGATGTTGTTGACATGTCAGCCATGCGTCGCGGTAGGCCTACAGCCAACGAGAAATGGAACAATCCTTCGAGCGTTCTGGTGGGAGACTTCATTTACTCCCGCGCCTTCCAGATACTGGTCAGCATCGGCAGCATGGACATCATGAGGATTATTGCGGATACCACCAATCGCATAGCCGAGGGTGAAGTCCTGCAATTGATACACAAGCACAACAGCGCTGCAACCCAGGAAAGCTACATGAACGTCATACGCCACAAGACAGCCATCCTGTTTCAGGCGGCTGCCGAGTGTGGCGCACTCCTTGCTGGCGCACCCGAAGAACAACGTCGAATTTTGCGGGATGCAGGCATGCATATAGGCATGGCGTTTCAACTGATAGACGACGTTCTCGACTATGACGGCGATGCCCAGACGATGGGCAAGAATGTCGGCGATGATCTGGCGGAAGGAAAGCCAACCCTCCCCTTGATTCACGCCATGCGCAATTCTGACGCAGCAGATGCAGCACTCCTGAAGCAGTGCATCGAAAAAAGCAGCCCACTGATTGACCCCGAAGAGCTCGGCGAGCAGCTTGCCAAAGTGATCGCAATCGTTCGCAAATGCGGCAGCCTGGAATACACCCGTCAACTGGCCATTCAGGAAGCCGACAGCGCCATCAGTATCTTGAACGACCTTCCGGATACGGTCTTCCGAAAAGCGCTTCAGGACATGGCTAACCTTGCAGTCATGCGCACCAGTTGAGATGTTCAATCCGATTGGCCTGACCGTCGATTGAAGTCGATAGAAATGAGTACGCAGGATCTTGCCAGTCAACAGCGGCTCCTTGTATTGCTGACGCCATTTGCCTTGTTCTTCAAATCCCCTTCAAGACAAAACAAACGCCTTCATAATGGATTCGCCCTGATACTGAAGCCGGCGCTGGACGAGCGCAATATGGACTTTTCGTCCACCACCCGCACCTTGTTACGGCTTGGCAGATAAAGCTGATCGCTTTCAAGAACAGCAACCCGAGCCAGACCCAGTTGAATGGCTGACTGTTCCATATCCCCCAGCATCTCGTAAGTCTCGCTCAGAGCCAGATAGAAATCAGGCTCGGATTCCTTGCGGCGAATGGCCTGCTCGTAGTGCATGCGCGCCATTTCCAAATCGCCGTCGGCATACGCCACATTGCCGAGATTGTAGTGAAAGTAGGGATTGTTGTTGTTGAAGCGCTCGATGGCCTTGGCATATTGCTCCGCCGTCGCGATATCGCCGCGCGCCGTATGAAATTTGACGAGGTTGTTGATTGCGGTCGCATTCGAGCGATCCAGTGCGAACGACTTTCGGTATGCATACTCCGTAAGAGTCTTGTCGCCCAGGCGGCTGTAAGTCGAACCAAGATTGTTCCAGACGATGGATAGCTCATGATCTATCCAGAGGGCATTGCGAAAGTACGCGGCCGCTTTTTCCAGCTCATTTTCAATAAGACTTTCTACCCCTAGATTGTTGAAATAAAGTGCGCGGGCCTGATCATCGCTGACCTTGTTGGCTGTCAGTTGCTGCAAAGTGATTTCGGGTGTGAAGTCAACAACGTACTGCGCGCCCTGCCCGAGGCTCCCGATAGCATTGATGTGCTGGCTGAGCACCAGATGTTCCCCGCGCCGATCCCAATTCGGGCGCACCTTGACGGTCTGGAAGTGGGCGTCCACACCAAAGTGGCGCGCCATCGCGATGTACAGGCTCACAACAGACAAACAATTGCCCTGCCTGTCCTGGAATGTCTGAACCGCCGTGCGAGTGCGCAGATCGTCGTACTGCAGGTTGAGATGGGCCGGGTCAAAAAGCAGTTGCTGCAATCTGTCGACAATGCGGTAATCAGACGAGCGGTCTGTCACATTGGCTTCGAGGTAGTCGATGATCACTTGATCCAGAACCATTGCATCCACGCCTGGAAACGCATCCTCACTCTGATTGAGAATAGAGGCCTCCAGCGCTCTGTCGGTGTCGAACGGCAGCTCCAGCCGCACAATGGCACACGCTGGCAGCAGACTTATCGTCAACAGCAAACCAAGCAGACGACCAACAAACTGTTTCTTCAACATGACGACTCACATCCGGGTGGGTGTAGACCGACCCGCCTTGTCCAGCTTCATGAATTCATAGCGCCCGTGGGTGAAATCCACAGCGTTCTCGTGAACACTCCGAAACAGCGCGACCCAGCCAGCGTAGCCTCCTGCCTCGGCCGTGCTCGCCCCCAGCCCCTCAAAATCTGTCCGTCCTTCCAGACGAAACGCTTCAGGCCCCCAGGCGTCTTCGAAGCTCACGGCGCCAGTGGCCGACTCGTAGCGATACACCAGTGCGACCTGAGTGCGTGCAATGCGCAGACGATCCGACTGCAAGAATCGCACCTCGTACTCTGTGACAAACTGCATGGCATCATCAGCAAGCTCAAAGTGCACGGCGGTGTCGATGATGACACTCTTCAGAACATCGAGCCGGGTCACGTAATTGAACGGCTCAAGATCGAGACGCACCATGGCTCCCCCAAGATCAGTGTCTTTCAGCGTCGAAGACAGGCGCACACGTCCTCGCTCATCGATATCGACGACAGCATCCGACGCAATCCGACTTGAACGCTCCGCGAAATCGAACGCGGCCTTCCAGGTCTTCTCTTCTTCAACCGGCAGAGGAAAGCGTGCCCCGTTCTGTTGTACCCACAAACGACCGCTTGAATATTCCAGCGTCGTACTGTCTGACTGAAAGACCGCGTTTTCCCCGAACGCAATTCCACCGGGTACAATAATCTCAGGGATTGTGGAAGCCTCGAACTCATCCCCAAGACTTTCCTTCAGAAAAACGGCAGGCTCTGCCGATGCGAGTCGCCGCTGTGAACGGCTGTCAGGGTCGATTGCCGAATTGCTGTCACGCTGCAGGACCTCCCCGAGGAGTGCGAATTCCGGAATCTCAAGTTCAGCGTCTCTGGCAGCTACGGAGTCGACGACCAGGCGTCGCCCTGCAGTGGCATAGAGCCGCCCTCCAGACTCCACATCACCGTTGCCAGCCGTCAACTGCAAGGCTGTGTAGCCGTCTTCCAGCAGAGCACGCATATGTTCGGGCACGCCGGCGTCGCTGAGATGATAGCTGAGAAAGTATCGCTGATCGGCAGGAGCTGTGAGCCACGCCTGATAGAAGTCCTGGAAACCCTGGGACCTGGCTGCGGACGGCAGAAAAGCAAGCAGTCCGATATCGCCCCGCGCAAAGGCGGCCTCCCAAGCCAGCAAGTCCAGCGTGGACGGAAAAACCAGGGGAGGCAAGTCAGCCAACGCACTAATGCGAGGACGGCGCGGCGTCACGCCTGCGATGTGCCGGCGATTGAGATTGAAGGCTACATCGATACCGGCCGCGTCCAGCGCTGCATCCAGTTCCAGCAAAGGCGACTCTGCAGTACTTTCGGGGTCGAGTACAGCAGACCAGCCCAAAGGCGCCATCAGGCTCAGTGTCGCGAACCAGCAGACCAGCAATGCGCGCATGCATCCTCCCGAATGTGAATATCCTCAAAGCTCAGCTGCGGCGCAGGCATCATAGGTTTCGCCGCGCTGCGCCGCCTGCAACTTGTTGTTCAAAGCCGTGATCCAGGGATGTGCACCCCAGAAGTGCATCGGCCTTGCCATACGCGTGACCAGGCGGGCAGCGTCCTCAAGGCGGTCTTCCAGAATGGCATAGTCGATGGCCTGTTCCAGAACGAAGGAGTCCGCCGCAAGTCGCTCGAGCGCTTGCTGATGATAGGGAAGACCCTGCTGCCAGGCGGCTCCCGGCCGTGTGAACAGCTGCGCGTAGGAGAGCTGAACTTCAGGCGAGTCAGGATTCAGTGCCAGGGCGCGAGCGAACTGCTCCTGCATCACCCGCAACATCCGTTCGCGTTCCTGCTCAGAGTAACCTGCTTCGCAATCCTTCAGTTCGGTGTCCAGATACTGACCGTAATCGAGGTACAGCTGGTAATCATCGGCTTGTACACTTTGTGCCTGGAGGTAGAGTGACTCAACGTCGGGTGCAGGCTCACCTTCGCCCCGTTCACGCATGCGCCGCGCATCGGCAAACCCTGACCAGGCTCGACCCAGGGGCGATGCACTGGACATCAGCCCGTCGAAATAGGCACCCGACAGATCGAATTGCCCCGCATGCAGGGCCAGTTCTCCCAGTTGCAGTGCAACGCGCTGAGGGTCGGCCTCCTGAGCCTCGGGGACTGGCTCCTCTGCCAGTTCGAAAAGCTGCCGCTCGTCTTCCCGCGACTCGGCCATCATTCCCAGGAAGCGGTCGAACTCGCGCTCCAGAACACTGACCGAGGAATCGAAGGACTGATCGTAGGCAAAGCGCTCTGTACGGCCCTGCTGCAGGAAATCGAGATAGCGCTGCAAGTGCGCACGACGGTCAGTGAATCCTTCGTATTCCTGCGCATGCAGCAGAAAATGCATGAACATGGCGGACTTCAGATTGGCCACCTGGATCAGACGAGGCGACGCAAGAGCCGCATCGTCATAGAGCAGTGCCTCCAGCGACAATGCGTTATTGACCGTTACCATCAGCTCATACTGCTCGGGCATGAAGGGCGCCAGCGTAATCTCACCCTCGTCTGCATGGAGCCGGCTCAGGTAATTGCTCATCCCCTCTTCGTACCAGCGCGGAACGCCGATCGGCCGGTTGTTGACAAGAAAATGGGCATAGTGATGTTGAGCGAGATTCAGTGACGCGTCGGAGTCCATCAGGATGACAAAATTGGAACGTGGCGAGGAGTACAGGAAAGAAAGTTCCGTATCACCCGCGAAGGCTCTGAAGTCTTCTTCGCGATCAAACAGATACACATGATTGGGAAGCGGGTCCGGCGAGATCACCGCTGTTTCGCCGAGTATGCGCGTGGCCGCCGTGCGCCACTGCTCCAGCGCCACTGCATGCCGATCGGTCTGAGCTCGAGAACGCTGGCTGAGGATCTGGAAATTTGCTGTGTTGACGGAAAACCAGCGTCGTGTGGACAGGTCCTCCTGCGCCTGGACGTGACCCGTACACAGCCCGCATGCTGCCAGAATTGCCAGTCGGCCAATCATGGAACGCTCCTTCAGCCTTGTTTCGGCCAGAGTAAGTCACGGCCTCAGGGCTTGGCAAGCGCTACATATTCGGGTAGTTGGGGCCTCCGCCACCTTCGGGCGACACCCAGTGAATATTCTGCGCCGGGTCCTTGATGTCGCAGGTCTTGCAGTGCACGCAATTCTGGGAATTGATCTGGAAACGCCTGCCGCCATCAACGTCCTCCACAATCTCGTAAACGCCGGCCGGACAGTAGCGTTGGGCAGGTTCGTCATACATCGGCAGGTTCTGACTCAGGGGAATCAGCGGGTCGCGCAGCTGCAGATGGCAGGGCTGGTCTTCTGCATGGTTGGTATTCGAAAGGAACACGGATGACAACTTGTCGAAGCTGATCTTGCCATCGGGTTTCGGATATTCAATACGCGGCGACTGTGCCGCCGGTTTCAACTGGGCATGATCAGGCGTCCTGTCACGCAGTGTGAAGGGAAAGCGTCCACCGAAGATATTGTGCTCGATGAACACCAGCGCACTGCCCAGCCAGAAGCCGAGCGTGTGAAATCCTGCACTGAAGTTGCGGGACTGATGAAGCTCAGCGTGCAGGCTGGAGGCCTTGAAGCGCTCTGCATAATCGACAAGATCCCGCAGCGCAGGAACGCCCGCGCCGGCACTGACCAGCGCTGCGTGCAGCGACTCTGCTGCCAGCATGCCGGCCTTCATGGCGGTATGACTGCCCTTGATCTTGGCCGCATTGAGCGTCCCAGCCTCACAACCGACCAGGAGGCCACCGGGGAAATGCATCTGTGGCAGGGAATTCAGTCCGCCTTTGTTCAGTGCCCGCGCGCCATAACTCAGGCGCTTGCCTCCGAGCAGGTATTGTTTGATGACGGGATGCTGCTTGAACTTCTGGAATTCATCAAACGGACTGATGTGCGGGTTGCTGTAGCCAAGGTCCACGATCAGGCCGACCGACACCTGATTGTTCTCCGCATGGTAGAGAAAGCCGCCGCTGGAGCCAGCACTGCTGGCACCGATCATAGGGTAGCCAGCCGTGTGCACCACCAGGCCTTCCTTGTGTTTTTCCGGAGGGATCTCCCAGATTTCCTTGAGGCCGATGCCGTAATGCTGCGGGTCGCTGTCCGCGTCCAGCTTGAAGCGAGCAATCAACTCCTTGCCCAGATGGCCTCTGCAGCCTTCAGCGAACACGGTGTATTTGGCGTGAAACTCGAACCCAGGCTCAAAACTGTCCTTGTGCTGACCATGGGCATCGACGCCCATGTCGCCAGTGGCCACCCCTTTGACGCTGCCATCCTCGTGATAAAGGATTTCTGCCGCTGCGAAGCCGGGGAAGACTTCTGCCCCCAGCTCCGCGGCCTGTTCACCCAGCCAGCGGCACAGATTGCCCAGTGAAATGATGTAGTTGCCGTCATTGTGCATCGGCTTGGGCACAAAAAGGCCAGGGAACTTGAAGGCGCTTTCGGGGCCGCCGAGGTAGTAGACATCGTCGCCTGTGACGGCAGTGTTCAAGGGTGCGCCGCGCTCTTTCCAGTCCGGGAACAGCTCGTCAAGTGCGCTGGGTTCGAAAACGGCACCAGACAGAATATGGGCACCGACTTCAGATCCTTTTTCGAGGACGCAGACACTGATCTCCTGGCCGGACTCCTTCGCCAGTTGCAGCAAGCGACACGCTGCAGCAAGACCGGCAGGCCCCGCTCCCACGATGACGACATCTACTTCCATGGATTCGCGTTGCATCACTCTGGTTCCCCGTCTGTCCATCAAAAAACAGGGGGCATTATGATCAATCATCCCGCAAAGCGCAAAGCGTGGACCAAGCACTAAACCGACACCATGCTGTCACATTATGAGAAAATGCCCGCAGATTGACAGAATTGACCGGTGCATTCCCTCGTATGCTGACAATTTGTTACTAATCTGGACATTCAAGTCCTGTACACTCCGATGAGTACCATCTTCGATCAGGGCCAAGTCTGGCGTTGAACGGAACCTTTAACGACGTACCTGGTGCGTTTTACACGACTCGTTATATTCCGGAGCTCACATGACAGATCGGCGAATCGTCATTTCCCATTTGTTGCATTCCACTTTTCGACAAGCCAAAGCACTCTCTACCCTTACACTCGCCATCGCCATATCCACTGCCCAGGCACAGGACGCCGGCAACGACGAATCCACCGTGATTTACCCCGCCAGTTTCTTCGAGCAATACACCCCGACGTCTGCAAATGACATGGTTGCCCGCATTCCGGGCGTCTCGCTGAACAACGGCAACAACAGCAACAACAGAGGGGGCGGCGGCGGACGCGGTCTAGGGACAAGCGGCGACTTGCTCATCAACGGCAAACGTCTGGCGGGCAAGGACAATTCCACCAGCAGCCAGCTGACCCGCATTTCCGCTGACCAGGTTGAGCGCATCGAGATCATTCGCGGCTCCTCCGGTGCCATGGATGTGCGTGGCGCCAGTCAGGTAGTGAACATCGTGCTCAAGGAGTCAACCGATACTGCCAGCATTTCCGCTGAGATTGGTGTGGACTATCACCACGACGATACGGCAGACCCGGGTGGCTCCTTCTCCTATGGTGGCCAGGCGGGCAATCTGAACTACCTCGTCAATCTGGAAGCAGACCCTCGGTACAATGGCTTTACGCGCACGGAATACAACTATCTTCCTGACCGCAGCCTCAGCGAAATCGTGCGGGAGAACAGCTATCGCGACCAGACAGGCTTGCAGGCCAGCATGACGCTTGGCTATGACTTCACCCGCGATCGCGTTCAGTTCAATGCTCTGATCGGCGAGGAAGGTCACCCCTATGTTATCGACCGCAGCATTCAGAGGCCCCCCGCTGTGACCGACGTCTTTCGTCGCGAAAGCGAAAAGACCGACAACGACAACAGCAACTGGGAAATCGGCGGCAACCATGAACACAGTTTCCTTGATGGAAGCCGTTTTCAGTTCCTTTTCGTGGTGAATGAAGAAGTACGCGACAGCGTCCGGGAGCGTTTTCAGGTGCTGTCCGGTGCGCGGAACAAACTCCAGTATCTGCAATCAGACCGCACCACGCGCGAGCGCATAGGCCAGGCCAGTTACAGTTGGCGTCTGACCGATTCACAAGACATGCAACTGGGCTTCGAACGTGCCCAGACGATTCTGGATACCCGCTTGCTGGTGGGCTCAGGCACCGCCACAGGCGCGCCATCTGCTGCCTACGGCTCCCTGGTGCCGGTGCTCTCTTCTTCCAACCCTGGCTCCACTGTGGAAGAAATCCGCTACGAAGCCTTCGCCGTGCACAACTGGACGCTGAACCCACGCATGAGTCTGGAAAGCACACTGCTTTATGAAGACTCCGCTATCACCCAGGCAGGCGCTGCGAGTCGCGAACGGGATTTCCAGTTCTGGCGTCCCAAACTGGACTATCGTTTCGACATGACGGGCTCTCTACAGTTGCGTGCCACTGCAGAGCGGCAAGTGTCCCAACTCAGCTTCGAAAGCTTCACTGCCACACTGAATTATCAGGACAACGACAAGGATTCCACCGCCGGCAATCCGGATCTGACACAGGAAATCGAAATGCGCTACGAACTGGGTCTGGAGTACCGCCTGCCCAATGACGGCGGCGTGCTCAGTGCCCGCGCTTTCTATCGCGACATCGACGATGTGATCGGCAAGATCAATCTCTCCCGTGATTCCACAAAGCCAAAATCCGCCACCGGCAATCTCGGCAATGGCAAGCGCTATGGCGCGTACCTCAACGCCAGCGCGCGGCTGGGATTCCTGGGCATGCCTGAGGCTGTCCTGACATCCAGCCTGAACATCTTTGACTCCTATGTCCATGATCCGATTGTGGGCGGGGACAGACGCTTCAACGGACGTGGCAATGCGTCGATCGGCTTCCGTCACGACCTGCCGTCCCTCGGCGTCAACTATGGATTCGACCTGCAGAACGACTTCCACGGCGGTGAAAAGAACATTGATGTGGATACACTGGAAACAAGTCGGCCGGGCAGACAACTGAATCTGTTCATTTCCAAGGTGGCATTTCAGGACATCACTTTCCGGCTGGAAGCCAACAACGTGCTGAAATCCGAGTTCTGCCGCGACCGTCTGCGTTTCGACGGGCTGGTGGCCAATGGCTTGCTGGAAGAGATCGAGGATTCCTGCGGCTCCGGAGGCGGTCAGAAAATCGCCATCAAGATCCGCTCGACGTTCTAGATCTTCGCGACAGCGCACCGAACCTTCGCAAAGGTGCTTCACACTGATCCAATTGTGAGCGCCTTCGCGTCTGCTTGGCAGGCCATAGACCTCATTTCAGGAATTTCCGTGCGCAACAGAATCCTCTGCCCTTGGCTGTCTGCTTTGCTGACTATTCTTCCTGCCGGCGCCGGGGCTGCCGAGCTGACCGTCAGCATCGTCGATCAGAATGGCCAGCCCCTGGCCAACGCCGTGGTGGAAAGCCCTCTGGCAATTGTGCAGCAGGCGCCAGCCGAGGTGGCGATCATTGATCAGGTGAACAAGCACTTCGTGCCCATGGTCATCGCCATTCAGCAGGGCCAGTCCGTCGACTTCCCCAACAACGACAACATTCGCCATCATGTCTATTCCTTCTCCCCGATCAAGCAGTTCTCCACGGAACTGTATGCCGACGTGCATGGCGATCCGGTGCTATTCGACAAGGCAGGCGTGGCTGTTCTGGGCTGCAATATTCACGACAGCATGGTCGGTTACATCTATGTCAGCGCTTTCCAGCATGTCGCAGTAACCGACAGCACGGGAGTCGTCAGTTTCCCGCAGGAGCAGATCCCCGCTACGGTAACTGTCTGGCATCCCTGGTCCGCCGATCCGGACAATCGCCGCGAAGTCAGCACGTCGTCTGTGGCGAATGGCGGCACCTTGCAGGTGCAGTTGAACACAAGGCAACCGGAACAGGATTTTGGTTTCCGCGCCATAAGCCAACCGTAAGTACGGAAGGGAAAACGTGAACACTCTCGCCTGCCAGTTGCTCCTGCCCCTGCTCGCATGCAGCGTTCTGTGTTCGACATCCGCCAACGCTCAGCCGGACGGTCGCCTGCGCGGCACCGGGGGAGTGAGCAGCATCAGCGGTGCCGGTGGTGGCGGACTGACACCGTGGGCCACACTGACCAGTTACGCGACGCGCGACGCCCGGGGCGGCAGCGTCTTCGCATCCCATGTTTCAGTGGATGACCACACCCTCGACGTGGCCGGCGCTGCTATCAATCTGCATGACAGGATCGAACTGTCCTATGCCCGCCAGAAATTTCGCACCAAGGCCAGCGACGCTACCATCAGTCAGGACTCCACGGGCCTGAAACTGCGCCTGGCCGGGGACGTTCTGTACGGGCGCGCGCCGCAGGTAGTGCTGGGCGTGGAACACAATGCGCTGCGTGACCCTGCTGCAGCCCTGGCAGCCGGCGCCCGCGCCACGAAGGGCACCGACCTCTATGTCAGCGCCGCACGTGCCTGGATTGCAGGGCCTGCAGCGCGCACCACGCTGCTGAATGTCAGTGTCCGGCATTCCCGTGCCAATCAGTTCGGCCTGCTGGGCTATGGTGGGGATGACCAGGGCGGCAAAGTACATCTGGAAGCGGCTGTAGCGATGTTTCTGTCACGGGGCTGGGCAGTCGGCGCCGAGTACCGCCAGAAACCAGACAACCTCAGTGCACAGACGGAAAACGATGCGTTCGACGTCTTCGTCTCCTGGTTTCCGGACAAACGACTCTCGCTCACGGGCGCCTGGGTGATGCTGGGCGACGTTGCAGGCGCCCCCGACCAGTCCGGTTTCTATCTGTCACTGCAAGGAACGTTCTGAATCATGACACTCCCTTTCAAGAACTCTGTTGCCTGGCGCGCTCTGCTGCTGTCCACAAGCATTGCCTTCGGCGCCTGCAGCTCGTTGCAGAACGACGAAAACCTGTACGTTGCACTGGGTGGCGAGAAAGCAATTGCCGTCATCGTGGAGAATTTCATTCTGGAGATCGCCCGCGACGAACGCATCATCGATCACTTCGAAGTGTCCAATGTGCAGCGCTTTCGCGTCATGATGAATCAGCATCTGTGCTTGGTAGCCGACGGCCCATGCGAGTACACGGGTGACAGCATGATCGATA
The DNA here is from genome assembly GCA_945877175.1 of Klebsiella pneumoniae. Taxonomy (GTDB): domain Bacteria; phylum Pseudomonadota; class Gammaproteobacteria; order Pseudomonadales; family Pseudohongiellaceae; genus UBA5078. The sequence goes on from CAMCRC010000019.1 coordinate 29,601, forward strand.
CTCATGCGGGCATGGGCGTGACGGAGGGAGACTTCAACGCCATCGTGGAGAACATGATGGCGGCGATGGACAAGGCAGAGGTTCCCCTGGGGCCGCAGAACCGCCTGCTGGCGAGACTGGCGACCTTCCGGGGAGAAATCATCCATCGCTGATCAGCACAGACGTCTCAGCGTTTGCTGAAGATCATCATGTGCTGCCATGGCAGGAAATCCAGCGTCTCTTCGAATTCCAGATCGAACACGTCCATTTCGCGCTTGACCTGTGCCTGCGTCATCTTGTGCAGCGGGCGGATGGGAACATTGCGATCCTCGCCGCGGTACTCCACCAGAATCAGACGCCCACCCGGCTTCAGCGCCGTGAAGATGCTTTCCAGCATCTCGTAAGGGTGCGAAAACTCATGATAGGCATCCACGAGAAAGGCCACGTCCACTGAGTCCGGCGGCAGATTGGTGCTCTGCAGGTCACCCAGCACACCCTCGACATTGCTGACGTTCTCACTCAATTTGCGTGCTTCCACCATGGCCAGCATTTCCGGCTGAATGTCTACGGCCAGGACTTTGCCCTGAGGCACCATGGCGGCGATGCGAAAGGTGAAGTAGCCCGAGCCGGCGCCGATGTCGGCCACCACATCAGTGGGCCGGAGGTTCATGTTCTCGACGACTGCGTCGGGCATTTCCTCATGGGTGCGGGTCGGGCGTTCAAGCCAGTCAGCGGCCAGATGCCCCATGACGCCAGAGGTTTCCCGGCCCATGTAGAACATGCCCGTGCCGCCGTCAATGCTGCGCTCGGGGGCGTAAATGTAACGCTGATCAGACTGGCTCTGGGCGGAGGAAGCGCAGGCCGTGACCCAGAGGGTCAGGCCGGCAATAAGCAAACTGCGGGGGAACGGCATGGGCAAGTCTCCTGAGAGTCGCATTGTTGTTCTGTCGGAGTGGTCTGGCGCCCGATTGTAGAGGATGCCACCGGTGATTGACAGGAACGCGACGAAGCCTTGCGAGAAGTTTCAGAGCAACTTCAGCCAGCGGTGGCCGCTGCCTTTGCAGATCAGACAGATCTGCGCATTGGGCAGTTTGCCTTTGCCCTCACAGCTGCGGCAAACGTCCTGATAAGGTTTCTTCAAAATGACCACAAGTTCGCGGTAGGCCTGGATATTGCGAATGTCTTGGACGTTGGCGTTCATGCTGCGGGACTCCTGTGAGGCTTTCGTGAAGGCATTATGGCCTCCATGGTTTCTGGCTGGTGTTAAGCCGCTCACAGATTTTTCCTGACTCGCCTGCACTGAACAAAAACTGTGACGGCGTTCATTCTTGACAGGCGCCTGCTTCGCCGGAACGCCATGCTGGAATCCCGCCGCAGGGCGACGGGGCACTGTCGAGCACCGGGCACCGACACTGGGGGAACACACGGACAGCATCCTGGCGTCCCTGGGCTTTCAACGCAGAGTGAAGCCCTGTTCTGCCAGGAAACCGCGCATGTGCGGCCGGGCCTTCTCGCTGAGCAGTCCAGCGACCTGTTCACTCCAGCTCTGCCCGAGTCCGCCTCCCGTGCGCTGGCGGTAATACTCGCGTACCTGTTCGTCATAGGCGGCGATGCGCTGCACATCGCCCACCTCGTTGTACACCTCGTCCTTGAGCACCACGGCCAACGGCAGACGCGGCTTGCGCTCCGGGTTCTGATCGGGATACCCAAGACAGAGACCGAACACCGGATACACGCCCCCGGGCAGTTGAAGCAAATCGGACACCTCCCGCGGATTGTTGCGCAGACCGCCGATGTAGCAGATGCCCAGTCCGGCGGATTCGGCGGCCACCACCATGGTCTGCGCCATCAATGCCACGTCCACCGTCGCAATGATGAAATGTTCGGTGTAGTCGCCCGCGAATTCCTTGCCGAGCTGCGCACAGGCATTGCCAGGGCGCTTGAGATCGGCACACAGCACCAGAAACTCCGCGGCACTTTCCACGTAAGGCTGATTGCCGGCCAGCCGCGCCAGCGTGCGGCGGCTCTCCGGGTTGCGCACGCGGATCACCGTGCAGCCCTGCAGGAAACTCGACGTCGCCGCCGATTGCCCCGCGCTCACGATGGCAAGGAGCAGGTCTTCGGCGATGGCTTGCGAGGTGAACTTGCGAATGCTGCGATGGGCGTTCAGGAGGTCGAAGACAGGATTCATGGCTGGGCAATTCCTTCTACAAGCATGGCGTCGAGGAAATGTGGCACCACGTCGTTGGCCAGAGGCGTCTCGGCGTTGAACAGCACGATCATGGCGATGTCCAGTGCGGGCACCAGGACCAGCTCCGTGCGAAATCCCCGCACCCCGCCGCCATGGTGAAGCACCCGCTGTCCAGCATAGTCGAACACCCGCCAGCCCAGGCCGTACCAGGCGTTCTCCAGATTCGGCCAACGGTTGAAGTAATTGCCGCGTGGTGTCTCCACAACAGGTGCATGCTGGGCCGCAAGCACATCCGGTGGCAGCACGTCGGGAAAGGCTCCCAGATTGGCCTGGGCCCAGAGGATCATGTCGTCCAGGCTGGCATTGACCCCGGCTGCCGGGCCCACACTGTAATAGGCCGCATTGGTACTGACCGTCTGCCATTGCTCGCCACGGCGTTGATGAGGGGCACTGACATTGGTGTCGGCCAGATAGTCTTCCAGCGTCATGGAGGCGCGGGTCATGCCCAGAGGCCCGAACAGCCGTTCCTCCACATATTGGCCGTAAGGAATATGCTCGGAAACTTCCACCACGTCGGACACCAGCGAGAACACCACATTCTGGTACCCATAGCAGCGGCCCGGGGGGCACACCGTGGGAATTTCGGTGAACTTTTCCTGAATCTTGGCGTAAGCGACGCCGGCATCGAGCATGTTGGAGAACGCGTGGGGCATCAGGCCTGTGGAATGGCTCAGCACATGCCTGAGCGTCATGGTCCGGCTGGCAGCTTCCGTGCCGATGGCATACTGCGGCAGGATCGTCACCACGGGGGTATCCCAGTCCTGTTTCTGGTCGTGCACCAGCTTGGCAGCGACGGCGCCAGCGAAGGTCTTGGACACCGAGGCGATGCGAAACAGCGTGAGGTCATCCACAGGTTCCGGGCTGCCAATGGCGCGCACGCCCCACGTCTGGATGTCCAGCACCTGATGCGAGCTGACCACCGCCATTGCCACGCCCGGCACCGTGCTGGCGGCGATGCTGGCATTGAGCCACTGAGAATACTGTTCGTAGCCCGGATTCTGGGCCTGGAGACTTGCGGGAAGCAGCGTTGCCAACGCTGAGATGACGGCAAGGCAAGGCAAGCGGGTAACGAATGACAAGATGCGGACCCCGAAAATGACTGAAGCGGCTGGGGCTGGAACATAGCACGGCGCGTGGACTTTGCAAAAAAAATGCCGGCTGCGGGGATCACCGCAACCGGCCAAAGTCAGGCACAGCCAAGAACCCTGTTACCTCCCATTTACACTGGTAAAGCACACACTTCGAAACCTCTCGTCAGGACATTATCACCAGCATTCTGCGGTTCTCCCGGAGCACGCCGAGGGCGGTCACGGGAGCATCATCATCCACGCGCTGATTGAACTCCTGCAGGGTAGCCACTTCACTGCGATTGACCTCGAAGATCACATCGCCCGGACGCAGGCCCGCCTGCCAGGCAGGACTGCCCTGCTCCACATTCACCACTTCCACGCCGGTACTGCCTGCCTGCTCGACGCTGCGCAGCTGAGCGCCCTGATAAACCGGGTCGGCCAACTGACGACCTTCGTCCTGCGCATTGGCGGCCACACTGGGCTGGCTGCCACCGACAACGGCTTTTACCCGCTGGCTCTGGCCATCCCGAAACACCAGCAATTCCACTTCCTGATTCAGACTCATCAGACCAACGACATTGCGCAGTTCGCGACCACTTTCGATCGTGCGGCCGTCAATTTCGACGATCACATCCGACGCTTCGATGCCAGCCGCCTCGGCCGCACTGCCAGGCATGACGCTGGTCACCAGTGCCCCTTTGCCAGCGCCGGTCTGCAGCGCAGTCTCCATGGCGGAGGTCAGATCCTGAATCTGCACACCCAGCTGGCCACGACGCACCTCGCCATCACGCTCCAGATGGGCCACCACCGACGCAATCATGTCCACAGGCACCGCGAACGCGATGCCGGCGTTGGTACCAGTGCCGCTGATGATGGCCGTGTTGATGCCGACCAGACGGCCCTCCAGATCAACAAGTGCGCCGCCCGAGTTGCCCATGTTGATGGCAGCATCGGTCTGGATGAAGTCTTCGTAGTTGTCATTGTTCAGGCCGGAGCGGCCCAGGGCGCTGACGATGCCCTGCGTTACTGTCTGGCCAAGACCGAAGGGATTGCCAACTGCCACCACGTAGTCGCCGACCCGCAGGTCCTCAATGTCCGCAAATTCCAGTTCCTGCAGGTTGTCGCCCTCGATCTCCAGCAACGCGACATCCGTGCTCGCATCGCTGCCGAGCAGTTTCGCCGTGAACTCGCGGCCATCCTGCAACGAGACTGAGATGACATCGGCGTCGGCAATGACATGGTGATTGGTGACGATATAGCCCTTATCGGCATCCACTATGACGCCCGATCCGGTCCCGCGCACTGCGCGCGGATCCGCCTGGCCCTGTTGTTCGTTGAAGAACCGGCGCAGATCCTCTTCACCACGGAAGCGCAGTGACTCAGGCGCCCGGCTGGTCTGTGACGTTGACACGATGACGACCGCAGGAGTCACTTCCTGCAGCATGGGCGCCAATGAGGGAACGCCCTTGCTGGCTGCTTCCTCGCTTACTGCCATGGCCGGACTTGATGCCACAGCACCCAGCCCCAACATGAATACCAGACTGACAACTTGCTTCTTCATGGGTATGCCCTCTTGCTCACACTGACTACGGATACGACACGGGAGAGGCAGACCAGGCTGCGACTCGTGAGACTGACTCTAGGGGTGCAGGCAGCGGAAAACCTGCAGAAAGCGTGAAGTTTTCATCCAGAAAATGTGAAGAATGGCAGACACGGGCAGATTGCAGTGGCATCCGGACGGAAATCCGGATAAAACGCGTACACAGGGTATCGACAAGAGAACCGGGATGAATGACATGGACTACAGTGCCGACAACACCACTGACGACAGCGTTATGACAATGCGCAAGACGCCTTTTCTGCTGGAGCGCTGGCGTGTGGAACCCGATACGCGGCAGTTGCAGCATCTGGACAGCGGGGAAATTCGTTCCCTGGAGCCTCGCCTGATGCGCCTGCTGACACTGCTTGCGGCCACTCCCGGCCGAGTGCTGAGACGTGACGCCCTTATTGAAGAACTCTGGCCACGGGTGATCGTCAACGAGAACTCGCTGACGCGGGCCGTGTCGGAATTGCGCCGCAAGCTGGAAACTGACAGCACCTGCGCAACACTTATCGACACCATTCCCAAGACCGGCTACCGCCTCAGTGCGGGTTGCCGCGTACGCGATTGCCCGGAGTCAGTGGCCGACCTTGTTGCTGCACAGCACTTGACGCGCCCACGCTCCTATACCCGTCCGCTGCTGGGTGGTGCAATGAGTCTGGCGCTGACGGCCGTGCTGGCGCTGGGCTTGCAGGGCCAGGCAGTGGTGAACACGCCTGTCAACACGAACGCATACCCCCTCGCAGATATCAGTCTGAGCAATGCTGATGCCTTTGTCCGCCTGTCCGGAGGACGTGTGGCAACGGCTTCGGCAACGCTGTCAGGCGACAACGCAATGGCCAGTCCCGATGGCGGTTCCCTGAACGGAACGCAACCCGTGCTGTCCAGCGATGGCAGGCTGTTCGCAGTGGTGCGCTACAACGAGGAAGGGTCCAGCCTGCTGCTCGGCTCCAGTGCGCTGCCCAATTCCCCCGTAACCGTGCTCACTACACAGGACACCCTCTACAACCTGCAGTGGTCGCCACTGGATCGCGCCTTGCTGTTTGCTCAGTCACCTCGCCTGGCACCGGCATCGCTGCTGCCCATGGACGAGCGGGCCAGCCTTGTGATGTTCGATCTGGACACCTTCCAGACCAAGGTGTTGCAGGGCCCGGCCGTGCAGAACGATGCTCACCCCGAAGCGATCGAGCAAACCCGAGGCTTCAAGCTGACAGCCCTCACCCGCCACTTCGACTGGCTCTCCTGAGACATATCTCAGCCGGCGATAGTGCCCCCACCATCGATCACCAGTGTCTGACCCGTGGTGAAACTGCCGGCAGCCGATGCCAGGAAGATGGCGGCGCCGGCAATCTCGTCAGGTTCGCCGATGCGGCGCAGCGGATAAGTGGCTACTGTCGCGGCATAGGTCTCGGGATTTTCCCAGAGTGCCCGTGCAAAATCCGTCCGCACCAGGCCCGGCGCAATGCAGTTGACACGCACATTGTGCGGCCCCCACTCCACTGCCAGATTGCGGGCCAATGCCATGTCCGCCGCTTTGGAAATACCGTAGGCGCCCAGCGTGGCCGTGCCCTGAATGCCGGCGATGGACGATACGATGATCACTGCCCCGCCGCCCCGAGCCGCCATTGCGGGAATCACCCGCTGGCATAGCCGGTGGGCGCTGCCGACATTGGCATTCATGATCTTGTCGAAAGCCTCATCCGGCATGTCCCGCGAAGGGCCATACCACGGGTTCAACGCCGCGTTGCAGACCAGCACGTCGATCTGTCCCAGCTGACGGACACTCTCCTCCACCAGGTGTTGCAGCTGTTCCCGATAGTTGATGTTGCACGCGATAGCCACGGCTTGCCCGCCCGCGGCACAAATCTGCGCTGCCACCGCTTCACAGGCATCCTGATTGCGGCTTGAGATCACCACCCGCGCCCCGGCCTCTGCCATGCGCTGTGCAATGGCGCGTCCGATGCCTTTTGTCGAGCCCGTGATCAGGGCCACCTTGCCAGTCAGATCGAACAGATTCATTGTCATCCTGCCTCCTTTGCCGTGTGCCTGCGCCTGCAGGCTGGACGGCTCCTCGCTGTATATGAAATGATACAGCGCATCAATCACGCCCCCCGCTGGAGCCCCCACGATGTTGCTGCACCGCATTCTACGCCCGCTGCGCGCTCTTCTGCTCGGCGGCCTGCTGTCCGCTGCGGCGGCACAGGGGCAGACACCCACTGTAGCAGCGGCCTCCGACCTGCAGTTTGCGCTGGAGGAAGTGCGGGCGCAGTTCGCGGCGGAAACCGGCCACCAGGTGCAACTGGTGTTTGGCTCGTCTGGCAATCTCTTCCGACAAATTGTCGAGGGCGCTCCTTTTCAGATGTTTCTGTCTGCCGACGAGGCCTTCGTCAGCCAGCTTGCTGATCTTGGCCTCAGCCAGGACGAGGGCGAGCTGTACGCCATAGGTCGCCTGGCGCTTATAGCTGCCGCGGGCTCGCCACTCCAGGTGGACTCAACACTTTCCGGGCTGCGCGACGCCGTGGCGCGAGGGCAGATCCGCCGCTTCGCCATTGCCAATCCGGTACACGCGCCCTATGGCGCACGTGCCGAGGAGGTACTGCGCCACACAGGACTCTGGGATGCTCTGAAGGACACGCTGGTGCTCGGCGAAAATGTGTCGCAGGCAGCGCAGTTCGCGGCTTCCGGCAATGCCCAGGGCGGCATCATTGCCTACTCGCTGGCTCTGGCACCCAATGTGGCCGGCATGGGGACTTCTGCCCTGCTGCCAGAAGAATGGCACACGCCACTGCGCCAGCGCATGGTGCTGATGCATTCTGCGGCACCGGCCGTGGAAGCGTTCTACGACTATCTGCAGCAGGCCACCGCGCGCAGCATCATGCGCCGCCATGGCTTCAGCCTGCCGGGTGAGGAGTAAGTCCGTGGATTGGACGGCCCTGCTGCTTTCCCTGCAACTGTCGTTCTGGACGATGCTTGTTCTGTTGCCAGTGGGTATCTGGATGGGCCGCCGGCTGGCCTGGACGCAGATGCGCAGCAAGAGCCTGCTTGAAGCCCTGGTAGCGTTGCCGTTGGTGCTGCCGCCGACAGTTCTGGGCTTCTATCTGCTCGTGGCGATGGGGGCTGGCTCGCCCGTGGGCCGCGCGTGGGAGTCCCTCTTCGGACAGCAACTGACATTTTCCTTCTCTGGCCTGCTGGTCGCCTCTGTCATCTTCAACCTGCCCTTTGCCATTCAGCCCATGCAGCGAGCGTTTGAGTCCATCGCTCCGGAAGTACGCGAGGCGGGTCGCTGCTGTGGCCTGTCTCCGTGGCAGATTCTGATCCGCATAGAACTGCCACTGGCATGGCCTGGCATTCTATCGGCGCTGGTACTGACCTTTGCCCACACCCTTGGGGAATTCGGCGTCGTGCTGATGGTCGGAGGCAGCATTCCCGGGGAGACGCGCACCATCGCAATTTCCATTTATGACCGGGTACAGGCCTTCGACAACCAGTCCGCCGGCCTGATGTCGGCCGTGCTGCTGATCATTTCGCTGGCCGCCATCAGCCTGTCCTATTTTGCCACTGCACGCATGACGTCGAGGCCGCGCCATGCGTGAAGGACTCGTACTCAGCCTCCGTCAGGATCGCGCGAGTCCCCTGCATGCCGACCTGCACTGCGCGCCGGGAGAAGTGCTCGCGCTGGTGGGTCCCTCCGGCAGTGGCAAGACCACCTTGCTGCGCAGCATCGCCGGACTGCACCAGCCGGCAGAGGGCA
>CAMCRC010000020.1 GCA_945877175.1 Klebsiella pneumoniae
CGCCGTGAACCCATCCATGGGGGCTCGGCTGCCGCCGTCCTGGCGGCAGACGGTCCCTAAACTCGCCGCCCCCCGGCGTCACTGTTCCGTGCCACGCGATGTCACTTGAACGCGCCCGCAGCACGCCGCGCAGGCGCCTGGCGAGGTTCCGTAGCGCCCTCTCCGTGCAGAGGGAGGGGGTACGAATGCAGGACCTGACGTTGGATTGACCGGACTGCAAGATTGACGGAAGGCCGAGTTTGAACCGCCCAACGAAGTAACTTACGTTGAACGCGCCGCCATCCCCTTCCACTCACCCCCGCAAAGTACTGGAGCGACGTGGCACTGCACGCGTCAGGTGCCGGGTGGGGCGCTGTTGTGGACCGTCAGCCGCCTGGACGGCGGCAGTCGAGCCCCCATGGATGGGTTCACGGCGTGTCCAGAACGGCGAAGCCCCCGGCACCTGACGGCTTCAGCGCACATCACCCCAGTACTTTGCGAATGCTCTGCACCAGATAATCGACATTCCCCTCACTGATCCCCGCCACATTGATCCTGCTCGAATCCACCAGGTAAATGCTGTAGTCCTTCACCAGCGTCTGCACCTGCGGCACGCTCAGTCCCAGGAACGAGAACATGCCCTTCTCGTGCTGGATGAAGCTGAAGTCGCGATCCACGCCGGCACTCTTCAGGCGTTCCACCAGCAACGTGCGCAGGCCGTTGATGCGCTCGCGCATCTGGGTCAGTTCCTGTTCCCAGTCCAGACGCAGTGCCGTGTCGCCCAGAATCATTTCCACCACGGTGGCACCGTGGTCCGGCGGCATGGAGTAGATGCCGCGTGCAGTGGCTGCGATCAGGCTGGATGCGGCCTTCATGGAGGCATTGGTCTGGCAGATCAGCGTGAATGCACCGACACGCTCGCGGTACACGCCGAAATTCTTCGAGCAGGAACTCACCACGATCAGCTCGGGCACGGCGGCTGCCAACAGGCGCACGCCGAAGCAGTCTTCATCCACGCCATCGCCCAAACCCTGATAGGCCAGATCGATGAAGGGGGTGAAGCCGTTCTTGAGCGCCAGGTCTCGAACGGCGCGCCACTGGTCTTGATTCAGGTCGGCGCCGCAGGGGTTGTGGCAGCAGCCGTGCAACAGGACCAGATCGCCCGTCTTTGCCTGCTCCAGCGTGGCCATCATGGCGTCGAACTTGATGCTGTGCGTGGCGTAGTCGTAGTAGGGGTAGGTGGAAATCTGCAGGCCGGCATCGCCCAGCAGCGGAATGTGATTGGCCCAGGTCGGGTCGCTCACGAAGATGCGGGCGCCCGGTTTGCTCTTGTTGATGAACTCCGCTGCCAGACGCAGGCCGCCGCAGCCGCCAGGGGTCTGGAACGTACAGCGCAGATCGCGGGTGGCCGCCGCCAGCTCTGTGCCCAGGATCAGTTGTGCCACATACTCGTTGTAGAGCGTCGCGCCGGCCGGGCCGACGTAGGTCTTGGTAACCTGCGAGGCCAGCAGGCGACGCTCGGCTTCCTTCACGGCACGCATCACCGGGGTGTGGCCGGCGTCATCCTTGTAGACACCCACGCCAAGATCGATCTTGTGGGAGTTGTTGTCGGCACGGAAGGCGGCCATCAGGCCAAGGATCGGGTCGGCAGCCAGCGGGCTGAGATTCTGGAACATGGTTTTCTCCAATCAACGGGCGCGCAGCAATTGCGCCTTGAGGGTGTTCTGCAACAGGGAAGCCCGGGTCATGGGGCCGACGCCACCGGGAACCGGGGTGATGAAGGAGCACTTGTGCTTGACGCCTTCGAAGTCCACATCGCCGGCGAGGCGGAAGCCTGTGGGTCGGCTTTCATCGGGCACGCGGGTAATGCCTACGTCGATTACCACGGCGCCTTCCTTGACCATGTCGGCGGTCAGGAAATGCGGGCGGCCGATGGCGACAATCAGGATGTCGGCCGAGCGGCAGATCTCCGCGATGTTCTGTGTCCGACTGTGAACCAGGGTCACCGTGGCATTGCCGGGATTGGTGTTGCGGGACATCAGCAGGGCCATGGGCGTGCCGACGATGTTGCTGCGGCCCACCACCACGCAGTGCTTGCCGGCGGTGTCCACCTTGTAGCGGCGCAGCAGTTCCATCACGCCATTGGGCGTGGCCGAGATGAAGGTGGGCAGGCCCAGTGTCATCTTGCCCACATTGGTGGGGCTGAAGCCGTCCACATCCTTTGCGGGATCGATGGCCAGTGTCACCTTGATCTCGTCAATATGCTTCGGCAGCGGCACCTGCACGATGAAGCCGTCGATCTCCTTGTCCTTGTTGAGCTGGTCGATCTTCGCCAGCAGCTCGGCCTCGGACACGCTGGCGTCCATGCGGATGAGCGTCGAGTGGAAGCCCACCTGGGCGCAGTCAAGAACCTTGCTGTTCACATAGGTTTCACTGGCGCCGTCGTTGCCGACGAGGATGGCGGCCAGATGGGGAATCTTGCCCCCGCTGGCCTTGATGAGTGTGACCTGGTCGGCGATCTCCGCCTTGATCTGCTCGGAAGTTGCCTTGCCGTCGAGTATTTGCATGATGAACGTCCTGCCTCTGCAATGAAAAATTCGGGGGCTACCATTTGCCGGTGTTCGGCATGCTGAGCCAGGGCTCCTGCGGCACCAGTGGGGCGCCTTCCTGCAGCAGCTCGATGGAGATGTTGTCCGGCGAGCGGATGAAGGCCATCCGGCCGTCCCGCGGCGGGCGCAGGATCGTCACGCCCTTGCTTTGCAGATGCGCGCAGGTGGCATGAATGTCCTTCACGCTGTAGGCCAGGTGGCCAAAGTTGCGGCCTTCGCCATAGACCTCGGGGTCCCAGTTGTACGTCAGTTCCACCTGGGCCTGCTCGTCACCGGGTGCCGCCAGAAACAGCAGCGTGAAGCGGCCCTGCTCGCTGTCGCGGCGACTGAGTTCGCGCAGCCCGAGCGCGTCGCAGTAGAAGGCCAGCGAGGCGTCCAGATCGGTGACGCGCACCATCGTGTGCAGGTATTTCATGACATGGCCTCTGTTTACTGAGGAACGGTGCGGGTCAGCGAAATCGGAATGTACTCGCCTGCCTGACTCCAGTCGCCGTCGATGCGCACCGGCTTGCCGTCGGCGCCGAGCTCGTCGCGGATGGTGCCGTAGTATTCGCCTTGAATGCGCGGAATCAGCATGCGGATGTTGTTGCCATCAATGCTCAGAGTCTCAACGGAGACGGCCATGACACCGGCTGTGGGATTGTCGAATACGCCGCTGAGTACGCCATTCACTTCCGTCAATGTGAAGATGATCTCGCGGTCACCGCCAATGTTGATGTTGTAGGTGCCACGCCATTCGCCAGCAAGGGACGGGCTCTGGGCGCTGCTGGAGGTGATGACGCCTGTGGCGAGCAGGCAGAGCAGCAGGAAAAGTCGGGACAGGGCAGTGGGGTGGCGAGAATTCATGGTGCAAGGCTCATGGTTTTGGGTGCATTGAGGCGCATAGTATAGTCGCAAGGCCCCTTGCGGGCACAGGAGAAAATCCTTCGGAGAACAGGGAATGGACAAGATCGAAAATCTGCTGCAGGCGTTGCCGGATGCGACTCAAGGGGAAGTATTCGAGGCCCTGGTGGATACGGGCACAGTGTTGATAGAGCGCATTGTGTCCCACGGGCAGGCGAGTGCGCCGGGCTTCTGGTACGCGCAGGCGCGGGCGGAATGGGTGCTGGTGCTGCAGGGCGCGGCGCGGCTGCAATGGGACGACGGGTCCCTCGTGGCGCTGCGTGCCGGGGATCACCTGCTGATTCCGGCGCAGCGAAGGCATCGGGTGGACTGGACGGATCCGGCGCAGCCAACGGTGTGGGTGGCGGTGCATTTTCCAACCTGAAAAAAAAGGCCCCCGTCGGGGACGGAGGCCTTGCTCGCAGAAGCTCTGCAAAACAGCTTATTTCTTCGTGTACGTGTAGGTGATGTCGTAGTTCTGGGTAATGGTGAAGCCTTGCTGCGTGATCGACCCGTTGAACTTGATGTTGAACACGATCCTGCTGCTGCTGGAGGAAATCAACGTCACGTTGATGGTGCCCGTGATGCCGGAATCCTTGTACTGGTCACGCACGGCATTGCGGACGTTGTCGATATCGCTGGCGCTTGGCATTGGCAGATTGTCGATGGTGATCGACGGTATGGTCGTGACGAAACCCATGGCCCCAACAGTGCCCGTCAGTACCAGTGTGGAATTGCCACTGGGGATTGCAGGGATGGACACAGGCATTTTCGCCAACTCGGAAAGGATAGCTTCGAGCGGGCCTTGTTTGATCGGGGTGTTACCGAACTGACCGCCCATCACGTAGATGTCGCCATTGTTGATGGCCAGGTAAATGTTGGTGCTGGGGTAGAAGCGGTAGGTGTAACCATCCAGCGTCTGTGTCTGAGCGTTGGTTGTTGCCGGGAAGTACTGGGCAAGCTTCTTCTGGGCTTCTTCGAACAGTTGAGCCACTTTGGCTGGATCAGGCGTGGTTACCACGGGGGCCACAGGTGTGCCGCAGCCTGTGGTGTTGGTGCTGACTCTGCTCCCGCTGAATTGCCCGAAAAGCTTCAAACCTGAAGCTGAAGTGCCTCCCGTGGTATTGGCTTCTTAGACATTGAAGACAGTGGTATCTGCGACAAGGTTTGCAAGCGCAAGTGACACCTTCACAGAGCTGATTTCCCAATGTGCTTCAATATTGCTGCCGTTGAGCAGCATCGGATTGGTCAGTGTCATGCCCGCCACACAGAGTGCGCCGCCTGCGCCTACAACGATTGTGGCAGTCGCCCCGTTTGCAACTGGAGACCCTGGCTGTGCGTGGAACATGGTGACGTTGTAAGTCCCCAGTTTTGAAGACGGAATGGTCGCCGGCGTCTTGGTCTGCGCCATGGCGCCTGTGCTCAGCAGCATGGCGGAGGCAAGCACTGCACAGCAGCCGAGAGTTTTTCGAAGAGAGTTGCGCAGGATGCTGGGGGTCGATTTCATGGGGTATTCGCTCCGGTGTTGCTCAGTGACGCAATGGATAGGCGCGGAAACGTTTGAACATTTCCTGAACAGAGACTACCGGAGGGTAGGATGGGGGTAAACCCACTGATCAGGGGGTTTGCCAGAAAAAATCTTTAAAATCAGTGCGTTGTCAGAAAACGATGACAGAGCGAATGCTCTTCCCCTCGTGCATCAGATCAAAAGCCTTGTTGATGTCTTCCAGCGGCAGGGTGTGGGTGATCAGCGGGTCGATGCTGATCTTGCCGTTCATGTACCAGTCCACGATTTTCGGCACATCGGTGCGGCCTCTGGCGCCCCCGAAGGCACTGCCGCGCCAGGAACGTCCGGTCACCAGTTGGAAGGGGCGCGTGGAGATTTCCTGACCGGCACCGGCCACGCCGATGATGAAGGATTCGCCCCAGCCCTTGTGGGTGCATTCCAGCGCCTGGCGCATGGTTTTGACATTGCCGATGCACTCGAAGCTGTAGTCCACACCTCCTTTGGTCATGGCGATGATCTCGGCCGTCACGTCGTCCACTTCCTTCGGATTCACGAAGTCGGTCATGCCGAACTGCCTCGCCAATACGGCCTTGGCCGGGTTGGTGTCCACGCCGATGATGCGGTCCGCCCCGATCATGCGAGCGCCCTGGATCACGTTCAGACCAATGCCTCCCAGGCCGAACACCGCCACGGTGCTGCCAGGCTGTACCTTGGCCTGGAATACCACGGCGCCGATGCCGGTGGTCACACCGCAGCCGATGTAGCAGATCTTTTCGAAGGGGGCGTCGGAGCGCACCTTGGCCACGGCGATCTCCGGCAGCACGGTGTAATTGGAAAACGTGGAGCAGCCCATGTAATGCAGGATGGGCTTGCCTTCGAAGGAAAAACGGCTGGTGCCATCGGGCATCAGGCCTTTGCCCTGGGTGCTGCGGATGGCCTGGCACAGATTGGTGCGCGGGTGCAGGCAGTATTCGCATTCGCGGCATTCGGGGGTGTACAGCGGAATCACTGTGTCGCCCACTTTGAGGGACTTCACGCCGGGGCCGACTTCCACCACCACGCCGGCGCCCTCGTGTCCCAGAATGGCGGGGAAGGCGCCTTCCGGATCATCGCCTGACAGCGTGAACGCATCCGTATGGCATACGCCAGTGGCCTTGATCTCGATCAGGACTTCGCCAGCTCTGGGTCCTTCGAGATCGACCTCGACGATTTCCAGGGGCTTTCCAGCGGCAAAGGCTACGGCAGCGCGTGATTTCATGAACGATTCCTGTGGGGTGCGTGGGTGGAGGGCCGATTGTACCGGGGCGGGCCGCGTGCTGGGAACCTCTCGTCGGGTGCAGGTTTGATGATAAGCTTGCGCCGCCCGAGCACGCAGACTCGTCCGATTCAAGGGAAGAAATCACAAGATGATTGCAGCAGAACGCCAGAAATATGTCCTTACAGTATCCTGTCCCGAAGCCAATGGCATCGTGCGGGCCGTCAGCGATTTTCTCTTTCAGCGGGGCGCCACCATCAGTGACGCCGCCCAGCATCGTGACCCGGTACTCGACCGCTTCTTCATGCGCGTGGAGTTCGAGGAAGTAGAAGCTGCACTGCCTGGCAGTGACAAGTTGAACGAGGATTTTCACGAGATCGCCGAACGCTTCACCATGCAATGGAGCTTCTTCGATCTGGCCATCAAGCCACGCGTGTTGATGGCAGTGTCGAAACACGGCCATTGTCTGAACGACATTCTGCACCGCTGGAGCAGCGGTGTATTGCCCGCTGACATCGTCGGCGTTGTCTCCAATCACGAAGAGCTGCGCGGCATCACCGAGTGGTACGGCATCCCCTACCACTACCTGCCGGTGACGCCCGACAACAAGGACGAGCAGGAAGACGCCGTGCTTGAGATCATCCGTCAGAAGAAAGTGGATCTCCTGGCACTGGCGCGCTACATGCAGATTCTCTCGCCGAAGATGTGCGAGGCAATGGCGGGTCGCGCCATCAACATTCACCACTCCTTCCTGCCGGGCTTCAAGGGGGCAAACCCGTACCGGCAGGCCTACATGCGCGGTGTGAAGATCATCGGCGCGACCGCGCATTATGTGACGACGGATCTGGATGAAGGCCCGATCATCGAGCAGGCGGTGGAGAAGATCGATCACAATTTCGATATTGACGAGCTGGTCCAGATTGGCAGGGATGCGGAGTGTGCGGCGTTTGCGAGAGCGGTGAAGTGGCATTGTGAACATCGCATCATTGTGAATGGCAACAAGACTGTTGTGTTCAAGTAATTTCACGCTGTAGTGAGGGCCCCTCCCGCGGCCTCGAGTGCAGTGGGTAATTCCGGGATCGCAAGCACCGCCTTGTTGGTGCGGGGAGGGGTGCACTCCGCATGGGGCGAAACCCTACTTTTTCAAAACCAAAATTCAACACCGTGGCTCGGTTCAGCGTTCTGTAGCCGCCGCCACTCCGCCGCACCATACGGTGGGTGTGTGGAATCTTGCAGATGAGTCGCAGTCGATGTGTACGTGCCTGCAGTCGGCACTGAGTTGTGCGTGGCAGGGAGGGTGGGAGCTGACCGTCGCGCGCCAGGGATGGCGCGCGCCGAGCGTACAGGGATGTATTCACAGCGTGTCAGCACCCACCCTCCCTGCCACACACAACGGCGCCTGCTATAGACGCTCACACATCGGCTACACTCCCACTTGCCTGCATCCCCAATACACCCGCCAGAAACTTCCCTGTGTGTGACTTCTTCGCCTTCGCTATTTTCTCCGGCGCCCCCTGCGCCACCACCTTGCCGCCTTCCTTGCCGCCCTCCGGACCCATGTCGATCACCCAGTCGGCCTCGGCGATCACATCCAGGTTGTGCTCGATCACGATCACGCTGTTGCCTGCATCTACCAGACGGTGCAGCACACGCAGCAGTTTCTCCACGTCGGCCATGTGCAGACCCACGGTGGGCTCGTCGAGAATGTACAGCGCGTGCTGCTTTGTGTTGCGACGCAGTTGCACCGAAGGCTTCGCTTTGGCGAGTTCGGTAACGAGCTTGATGCGCTGGGCCTCGCCGCCGCTCAGTGTCGGGCTCTGCTGCCCCAGCGTGAGATAGCCCAGACCGACCTCCTGCAGCAGTTGCAGGGGATGATGTACCAGCGGCACGGGGGCGAAGAACTCGACGGCCTCGTCGACGGACATGGCCAGCACCTGGCCGATGTGCCTGTCCTTGTAGCGAACCGCCAGCGTGTCCTCGTTGAAACGCCAGCCATGGCATTCCTCGCAGTCCACGCGGACATCGGGCAGAAAGCTCATCTCGATGCGGCGCATGCCGTTGCCCGCGCAAGTCTCGCAGCGGCCGCCTGACACGTTGAAAGAAAAGCGACCAGGCCCGTAGCCGCGCAGCCGTGCATCCACCGTATCGGCAAACAGCTTGCGAATGATGTCGAAGATGCCGACATAACTGGCGGGGCAGGAGCGGGGTGTCTTGCCGATGGGGGTCTGATCGACCTGCAGCAGACGGTCGATGCTCTGCCAGCCCTCCATCGCGCTGCAGCCTGTCAGCGCGGGCAGTTTGCGGCGCAGTGTGCCGGCGCGCAGGGCCGCCCGGAGATTGTCCAACAGCACACAACGGATCAGGCTGCTCTTGCCGCTGCCACTTACGCCGCTGACGGCCACGAGCCGGCGCAGAGGGATGTCCACGCTCAGTGAGCGCAGGTTGTGCAGCGTGGCGCCTTCGATGCGCAGTGTCTCGGCGGCAAAGTCCGCACGCTGTGTTTGATTGCGCAAGTCCGGCAGCGGATGGCGCAGGGGTCTGGCCAGGAAGCGCCCCGTCAGCGACGCCTTGTTCTTCTTCAGCTGGCTCAGGGTGCCCTGCGCCACGATCTCGCCGCCACGACTGCCGGCACCGGGGCCCACGTCGATCAGATGATCGGCCTCGGCCATGGTGGCATCGTCGTGCTCCACCACGATCACGGTGTTGCCCTGCTGTTGCAGGTCGCGCAGCGTGGCGATCAGCAGTGCATTGTCCCGCGCATGCAGTCCGATGGTGGGTTCATCGAGAATGTAGCAGACGCCCTGCAGGTTGGAGCCCAGCTGCGACGCAAGACGAATGCGCTGCGCCTCGCCGCCGCTGAGAGTAGGGGCGGCGCGGTTCATGCTCAGATAGCCCAGGCCCACCTTGCCGAGAAAGCGCAGGCGCGACTTCAGCTCGGGCAACAGGTCGCGGGCGATGGCCTCCTCCTTTTTGCCGAAGCGCAGTTTTTCGACTTCTCGTTCTGCATCGACGACTGACAGAGCGGTGAAGTCGGCGATGGAGCGTTTCTCCAGCCGCACGGCCAGTGCTGTCGGGTTGAGACGCTGGCCCGCGCAGACCGGGCAGCAGATCGGTTCCGGCGCCGGTTCCTCGTCGCTCTCTTGCGTGTCCAGCCAGACTTCCTCCTCGCCGGTCTGTTCTTCGGTGAAGCTCTCGATGATCTCGCCGGTGCCGAAGCAGGTGCCGCACCAGCCATGACGGGAGTTGTAGGAGAACAGCCGGGGGTCGAGTTCGTCGAAACTGTCGCCACAGGACGGGCAGGCGCGTTGGGTCGAGAAGAGTCTGTCGCTCTTGCGCTCGCCATCCTTCTGCTGCGCGGGGGCGATGATGACAAGCCCGTTGGACAGGTCGAGGGCCTTGTCCAGCAGCGCGCCGATGGCCGCTTCATGGCGCGCGGCTACTTTCGCTGAGCCAACGCCGATGGCGATGTCGTGCTCCTTGTAACGGTCGATGACGGGCCACGGGTCGCTGGGCAGCAGGCGGCCGTCCACGCGCAAATGCGTGTAGCCGCGGCTCGCCGCCCAGGCCGCCAGTTCCTTGTAGATGCCTTTGCGGCCAACCACCATGGGCGCATACAGCGCGATGTCCTGGCCGCGCCAGTCCGTGAACAGGCGATCCAGAATCATGTCGCGGGTCTGTGGCGCGATGGCCTCGTCACAGCGCGGGCAGTGCTGGGTGCCCAGTTTCACGTACAGCAGGCGCAGGAAGTGATGGATTTCGGTCAGCGTGGCCACGGTGCTCTTGCGACCGCCGCGGCTGGTGCGCTGTTCGATGGCCACGGTGGGGGGAATGCCGTGGATGGCGTCGACATCGGGCCGGGTGGCGGGCTCCACGAACTGACGGGCATAGGCGTTGAGAGATTCGAGGTAGCGACGCTGGCCCTCGCCGAACACGATGTCGAAGGCCAGCGTACTCTTGCCGCTGCCACTGACGCCTGTGATGACCGCGAACTTGTTCAGTGGAATCGAAACGTCGATGTTCTTGAGATTGTGCTCCCGCGCATGGTGAATCTCGATGGCCTGCGGACGGCGCACCAAGGCCCGGCGGCTGTCCGATGCCCGGCTGGTGCGGCTGCGCAAGGCCTGCAGACTGGTCTCGTAGTCGCGCAGGGCAATGGCGGTCAGGCCGCTGCCGGTGGCGATGAAACTCTGCGGGGTGCCGGCCGCCACCAGTGTGCCGCCTTTGTCGCCCCCCTCGGGCCCGATGTCGATCAGCCAGTCTGCAGCGCGGATCACATCCAGGTTGTGCTCGATGATGAGCAGGGAGTGTCCCGCGTCGATCAGCTTGCGGAAGGCCGCCATCAACACGCTGATGTCGTGGAAATGCAGGCCGGTGGTGGGTTCGTCGAACAGGAACAGCATGCCGCCCGCCGGCGTTTTCGCTTTGGCCGCCTTGCTGCCGGCGCGCGGCTTCTTCTCGCGCTGGGTGCGGGCCACGTCCGCCAGATGTCCGGCCAGTTTCAGACGCTGCGCCTCGCCGCCACTCAGTGTAGGCACGGCCTGGCCGAGCTGCACGTATTGCAGGCCCACATCCAGCAGCGGTTGCAGACATACCAGTACTGCCGGGTCGGCGGCGAAGAAGGCCAGGGCCTCGGTGACCGTCATCTCCAGAATCTCCGCGATCGTGCGGCGTCCGGGCAGGGCGCCACTGATGCGCACTTCCAGAATCTCGCGGCGGTAGCGCTTGCCGCTGCACTCCGGGCAGCGCAGATAGACATCGCTGAGGAACTGCATCTCGATGTGTTCAAACCCATTGCCGGAACAGGTGGGGCAGCGGCCGTTGCCGGCGTTGAAGCTGAAGGTGCCCGCCGTGTAGGCGCGTTCGCGGGCCAGAGGCTCGGCAATGAAGCGTTCGCGGATGACGTCGAAGGCGCCCACATAGGTGGCCGGGATGGAGCGCGTGGTTTTGCCAATCGGGCTCTGGTCCACCATCACGACATCCTGGACGTGCTCCAGCCCGGTGAGCTCCCTGTGTTCACCAGGCATCTCGGTGGAACGGCCCAGCTGCTTGCAGGCGGCGCGATACAATACATCGTGCATGAGCGTCGACTTTCCGGAGCCGCTGACGCCGGTCAGGCAGACCAGCCGGCCCAGGGGGATGGCGATGCTCAGGTCCTGCAGGTTGTGTTCGCGGGCGCCTTCTAGGAGGAGTGTCGGGGAGTTCTCTCCCGTGGGAGCGGGCTTGCCCGCGAATGCTCCAACGGGTGTGGTGTGTTCCAGTGGGGGGCTGTTCGCGGGCAAGCCCGCTCCCACATGCAGATCGTGCCCAGTGGGAGCGGGCTTGCCCGCGAACGCCACCACCCGCTGCCCATTCAGATACTGCGCCGTCAGCGAGTCTTTGGCCTTGAGCAGTTGCGCCGGCGTGCCCAGGAAGCGGATCTCGCCGCCGTCCTTGCCCGGCCCGGGACCTATGTCGATGATCAGGTCGGCCGCCAGCATCACCTGGGGATCGTGCTCCACCACCAGCAGCGTGTTTCCGGCATCGCGCAGGCGGTGCAGGATGCCGATCATGCGCGTCATGTCCCGCGCGTGCAGGCCGATGCTGGGTTCGTCCAGCACGAACAGGGTGTTCACCAGTGACGAGCCCAGCGCGGTGGTCAGGTTGATGCGCTGCACCTCGCCGCCGCTGAGTGTGCGGGACTGCCGGTCCAGCGTCAGATACCCCAGACCCACCTCCAGCAGGTAGTTCAGCCGCGAGCGGATCTCGGTCAGCAGAAGGCCGGTGGCCTCGTCCAGCGCACTGCCCTTGAGGCGCGGAGTGTCTGCCAGACGCTTGAAGAAGTCTGCGCAGTGCTCCAGCGACAGTGTCATCACCTGATGCAGCGACAATGACTGCTGCTGTGCGTCTTCCCCGGCATGCAGATGCCACCACTGACTCTGCGGCTTCAGGCGGGTACCGTGGCACGTCTGGCACTCGGTGTAGGCCCGGTACTTGGAGAGCAGCACGCGGATGTGCATCTTGTAGGCCTTGGTCTCCAGCCAGCGGAAGAAACCCTGCACGCCGTACCAGTGACCGTCCTTCGCGCTGCCGTCGCCTTCGAGCACCCAGGCCTGGTGCGAGGCACTCAGTTCCTGCCAGGGCATATCCATGGGCACCTTCTGCTTGCGTGCGTGACGGACCAGATCGTCCTGACACTCCTTGAAGCTGGGGGTCTGCCATGGGCGGATGGCGCCCTGGCCAAGGGTCTTGCCGCCGTCCGGGATCACCAGCCCGTAGTCCACTCCGATCACCCGGCCGAAGCCCCGGCATTCCTCGCAGGCGCCGATAGGCGAATTGAAAGAGAACAGGGCGGGCTGCGGATCATCGAAGCTGATGTCGCAATCCGGGCAATGGTGCTGGCGCGAATAACGCAGGGGTAGCGCGGCAGGAGTCTCGGCGTCGAGCATCGGGTAGATCAGCACACGGCCGTTGCCGTGCTGCAGCGCCACTTCAATGGCTTCCCCCAGACGCTCTCGATTGCCGTCGGTGAGGCGCAAGCGGTCCTGTACGGCTTCCACAATGTCGCCATTGCGAGACTGCAGGCGAATGTAACCCTGACTGCCCAGCAGCTGGACAACTTCCTCTTCGCTGAAATTGTGCGGCACCCGGATGGGCACACACACATGCAGTCGCTGCTCAGCCGGCAGACGGGCGTGCAGGTCGGCGACGATACTCTGCGGCGTGTCGCGGCGCACCAGGCGCGCACACTGCGGGCAGTGCAGCACCGCCAGGCGGGCAAAGGCCAGTTTCAGATAGTCGTTCAGCTCGGTCATGGTGCCGACGGTGGAGCGCGACGTGCGCACCGGGTTGCTCTGGTCGATGGCGATGGCCGGGGGAATGCCGAGGATGCTGTCCACAGCCGGCTTGTCCATGCGGTCCAGAAACTGGCGGGCATAGGCAGAGAAGGTCTCGACATACCGGCGCTGGCCTTCGGCATAAAGCGTGTCAAAGGCAAGCGTGGACTTGCCAGAGCCGCTGACACCGGTAATCACGATCAGTTTGCCCAGGGGCAGGTCGAGATCCAGGTTCTTGAGATTGTTCTGGCGTGCTCCGCGGATGCGGATGCTGTCCTGGGGCGCTGCTCCGTTGCTGCGCCTGGACGGCGTGCCGTTGAGTGTCTTGGGGGTCGTCATGCGGGCCGGTGTCTCTGTGGGTGAGTGCTGTAACAATATACAGTGATGGGCTTGTGGCGCACAACCTCGGGAACGGCGTGGAAGTGGCTGTGGGAGCGGGAGTTGACTGTGGGAGCGAGCCCTGACTGTGGGAGCGAGCCCTGCTCGCGAACAGGCCTTGAGACACTACTGACTTTGCAGATGCTTCCCGGCAGCGGGAGGCCGCCCTCGCGTTCTGCGGCTGACCCGCATCGGTCCCCGATGTCCTCATTTCGCCGGGAGCCTCGGTCTCCCGGCTCACTCGGTGCGGGTCTTTTATGCCGCTGAACGCGAGGGCGGCCTCCCACTGCCTGGATTTGTGCCAGCGAAGGGCGGGGTGGCTTTGGCCTGTTCGCGGGCAGGGCTCGCTCCCACAGTCAGGGCTCGCTCCCACAGTCAACTCCCGCTCCCACAGCCACTGCCCGTTCCCGAGGTCGAGCGCCGCGTTGCGAAGCGAGTGGGAAAATCGCCAACTTGCGGCGAGACTGGCAGCACGTTTGACGCCAGTATTCTCCAGTAATGAAATTTAGTGTTTATAAAACAATATATTGGGATAAATATTCGAGTTGGCGCAGATGTTGCTATTGTCACGCAAAGTCTGCGATAGAAAGTTCGGCAGAACCAAGAACTTCAGGACGCACCTGCCAATCCAGGCCTTTATTTCTCTCACTCAAGGAGTTCCATGCCCATGAATACCCCGACACGAAACGCCCGTCTGTTCTCCAGCACGCATCGCAGCCTTGCCAGCGCCTTTGCGTTGATGCTCATGCCCGTGGTGGTCCTCGCCGACGACTGCGCCTACCAGGAAACCCTGGACTTCACCTTGCCAGCCGATGCCGTCGAGCGCTTCGACATTACTGCAGGCGCAGGCACGCTGGAGGTGCTGGGAGACAGTGTCGATGGTCAGATTCATGTGCAGGCGCTGGTCTGTACCAGTCGCAAGAGCGGGCTCGTGGGCATGGGGGTGGAGCACGCCCTGCGCGGCGGCACCCTGCACATTGAAACGCGCATTCCGGAAAACCAGACCACGGTCTGGACCAGCAACTATGCGCGCATTGACCTGACAGTGCGCATGCCGGCGGGTCTTCCGGTACAGGTCAAGGACGGCAGCGGCGAACTGAGTGTCAGCGGCACCGGCGCTCTGGTACTGCGCGACGGGTCAGGCAGTGCCGCCATAGACACTGTTGCAGGCAATGTGGAGGTGCGCGATGGCTCCGGCGACCTGAGCATTGCCAACATCACGGGCAATGTGGATGTAAGCGACGGTTCGGGTTCACTCAATATCGCCGAGGTGGACGGCAATGTCGCCATCACCGATGGCTCCGGCAGCATCGATGTGCGGGATGTCAGCCGCGAAGTTACGATTCACGAATCCGGCTCTGGCAGCGTAGCCCTGCAGCGCGTCAACACCTTGACTCAGTTGGCTGTTGAATAAGCGGAGTGTCCTTACGAAGAGGCTGGCGAGCTGCTACCATCGCCGGCCTCTGTCCCTGCCACTGCGATGCTCCGATGGACGTTCTGCTTGCCTGCTTTGTTGTGATGATCGGCGCTTTCGTGCAGACCTCCATCGGCTTCGGACTGGCGGTCATCGCTGCGCCGATTCTGTACTTCATCGATCCGTACTACGTCCCTGCACCTGTCACTACCTGTGCACTTGTGCTCTCCTTTTTCAATGTCTACAGCTACAGGAGCCACGTGTCCTTTCGCGGGTTTGGCAATGCCGTGATCGGGCGTGTGCCGGGTTCCTTGCTGGGGGCAGCGATGCTGCTGTGGATCGACAAGGACTGGCTGGCGCTGTGGATCGGCCTGTCGGTACTGGGGGCCGTGGCGGTCAGTCTGACCTCGCTGCGCTGGCAGCCCACGCCGGGACGCATGTTCTTCGCGGGGTTCATGTCGGGATTCATGGGGACGAGTTCATCCATCGGCGGGCCACCCATGGCCTTGCTGTGGCAGCATCAGGAAGTGAGTCTGATCCGGGCCAATCTCGCGGCCTTCTTCATTGTGGGCTGTCTGATGTCGCTGGTAGTACTGGCGCCTGTCGGGCTGTTCGGCATGCGCCAGATTCTACTCTCCATCCCGCTGTGGCCGGCCACGTTCGCGGGATTCCTGATCGCTCAGTACACCATGAAGCAATTGCCGCACAGGCAGCTGCGCCTGGGCTCTCTGGCCCTGTGCAGTCTGTCCGGCCTGGCGGCTGTGCTCTCGTTCTGGTTCTGAGCCTGTCTTTTTCTCACTCCAGCCCCGGAAACTCCGGCAGGTTCGCCACGCCGGAGCGCATACTCGCCGCCAGAGACAACGTGCGTGGCAGCAAGCGTTCGAAGTAGAAGCGCGCCGTCACCAGCTTGGCGGTGTAGAAAGCCTTGTCCGGTGCCGAGGGCGATTTCTCCAGTGCAGCACTCGCCACACTCGACGCCTCGGCCCAGATCCAGGCCAGCACGGTGTAGCCGGAGAACATCAGGTAGTCGTAGGCCGCCGCATTCACTTCGTCAGGGTTTTGCATCGCCTTCATGCCCAGTTCGGTAGTCAGCGCGATCCAGTTCTGCAATTGCTTCTGCAGAGTCGCCGTATAAGGGCCGTTGGGGTGCTGCTGGCAGAATTCGCTCACTACCTGCACGAACGGTTTCAGTGCTTCGCCGCGACTGGCCAGAATCTTGCGGGCCAGCAGATCCAGCCCCTGGATGCCGGTGGTGCCTTCGTAGATCGAGGTGATGCGAGCATCGCGGAAATGCTGTTCCTGACCCCATTCACGAATGTAGCCATGGCCGCCAAGTACCTGAATGCCATAACTGGTGGCCTCCATGCACACTTCCGACAGAAAGCCCTTGGCGACTGGCGTGAGAAGTGAAAGCAGCTGATCGGCGGTCTCCTTGGCAGATTCTTCGGCAGCGTAACGCTCAATGTCAGTCTGCTTGGCCAGGAAATAGCTCAATGCTCTGCCGCCCTCTGCGAACGCCTTCTGGGTGAGCAACATGCGCCGCACATCAGGGTGCTGGATGATCGGGTCAGCCGCCGCTTCAGGGTTGGGACGCTGCGCTGCGCGGAACTGCACGCGTTCGCGGGCATATTGCAGGGCTGTCTGGTGCGATGCCTCCATTTGCGCCAGCGCCTGCTGGGCCACGCCCATGCGTGATTCGTTGATGAAAGTGAACATGCAGGCCATGCCTTTGTGTGGCGGGCTGATGAGATAGCCGCTGGCCTCGTCGAAATTCATCACGCAGGTGGCGTTGCCGTGGATGCCCATCTTGTGTTCGATGGAGCCACAGCGCACGGCGTTGCGCGCGCCAGGCCGACCGTGTTCGTCCACATGGAATTTGGGGACCACGAACAGCGAAATGCCCTTGATGCCGGCGGGGGCATCGGGCAGACGGGCCAGCACGATGTGGATGATGTTGTCCGTGAGATCGTGCTCACCTGAGGAAATGAATATCTTGCTGCCAGTGATGCGGTAACTGCCATCGCCGGCAGGCACAGCACGGGTGCGCAGCAGTCCCAGGTCCGAGCCGCAATGGGCTTCTGTCAGACACATGGTGGCAGACCAGCGGCCCGCGATCAGATTGGGCAGATAGCGCGTCTTGATGTCATCACTGGCGTGCGCGGCGATGGTCTGGATGCCGCCCATGCTCAGGCCCGGATACATGGTCCAGGCGTGATTGGCGGTGGCGTGAATCTCCATGCAGAAGCCCGACAGCGAAGCCGGGAGGCCCTGGCCTCCGAGTTCCAGCGGCATTGAAAGACTGGTCCAGCCGTTGGCGATGTAGTCGTCGTAGGCTGCCTTGAAGCCTGGCGGCGTGGTCACCTCGCCGTCCTTCCAGAGGCAGCCTGCCGCATCGCCCACGCTGTCCAGCGGGGCCAGGACGTCCTGCGCGAATTGCGCGGCACTATCGAGCACTGCGTCGACGATGTCCGGCGTGGCATCGCGTCCTTGCGCAAATCCGGCGTAGTGGCTGGGGAAATCCAGCACTTCGTCAATATGGAACTTCATGTCGCGAAGCGGCGCCTGGTAATGGGACATGGTCGGACTCCTTGAGAATGTCGATGTGGCCAGAGCATACCACGGTGAATTCACCTCATCAGCGGACTGTTTGTGCAGTCTGTGACGGGGGATGAATTGCCCTGCCTGAAAAGATTACACTTGCACCCCTGTCAAACGGAGATAACAACAAAATGAATCAGTGGCCGCACGACATCAGTCTCGACGCATTCCGCAAGACCTGGGTTCTGGAAGGAGAGTCGCTGTGGCGGCGCGTCTTCGAAGTCCACCGTGACAAGATGCAGATCAAGAATCCGCAGATCGCCCTGGGCAATCTGCAGAAGATCTTTACCTGTACGTTCCAGCTCGCCAATGCCAGGGGCTTTCAGGCCATGAGCCTGCGTGATCTCAGTCGCGACACAGGCATCAGCATGGGTGGCCTGTACGCCTATATCGGCAGCAAGGACGATCTGGCCGGCGCTATCGCGGAAGTACTCCGGACCACGCTCGACGCGGTATTGTCCGACCAGGCCGTACAGAGTCTGCCGCCGGTCCAGCGCCTGCAGGCCATCCTCTACGGCGATCTCTACATGAATGACATCATGCATCCCTGGTATTACTTCTGCTATCTGGAATCCAAGGGCCTGTCACGGGAGCAGCGCGAAGCAGCCATGCAGATGGAACTGAAGTTCGACGAGCGGCTGCTGGACACATTTCAGGCAGGAGTTGCTTCAGGAGAGTTCAAGGCCGACAGACTGGCGCTGCTGGCCTCGAATACCACGGCGATGTTGCAGCAGTGGTATCTCAAGCGCTGGAAGTTTTCACGTCAGGGCACTCGCATTGAGGATTACGCGCAATTCGTGTTTGACACTACCCTGAGCAGTCTCGGGCACCGCGCGGTGTGACCTTGCTCAAGTGTTCTCGGGATTGATGCCAACCTTGTTGGCATAGAAGGCACGGATGGCCGGCAGGTCTTTCTCGATGTCACCCGTGGGGTAAAAGAAGTCGGCCAGGCCAGCTTCCTTCGTGGAGGCATCTACATAGCCCATCAGAATCGGTACGCCGGCGTTCACCGCAATATGGTAGAAGCCGGTTTTCCACTCCTTCACTTTCGCACGTGTGCCCTCTGGGGGTACCAGCACCACGAGCTCAGGATTCTCCTTGTACTGCTGCACCGTCTGGTCCACCAGATTCTGATTGCGGCGGCGGTCCACAGGAATGCCACCCAGCCATTTCATGAAACCCGTGAAGGGGAAGGGAAACAGCGAATGCTTGCCCATCCAGTACACACGCAGGCGCAACTGCAGCACCACCATCAGCATCAGGGGAAAGTCCCAGTTGCTGGTGTGCGGCGCACCAATCAGCACGAAGCGGGCACCTTCAACCGGCTTGCCCACCGACTACCAACCCAGCAGCTTCAACAGAACGATGGCCAGCGCGCGCAGGAGGGGGGTAATGAGGGGAGTGTTGAAGACGGTGCGGCGCATGGCTCACCAGTTCTGCACAAAGTCAGCGACCGACAGTTCCCGCGGCGCACGCGGCGGAACGTCAGGGTGGCCGACGTAAAGGAAAGCAATCAGCTTTTCATGTGCTGCGAGACCCAGGCCATCGCGCACGGCAGGGTGCACAGCAAAGGGGCCGGTACGCCAGACGGCGCCGATACCCAGTGCATGGGCCGCCAGGAGCATGGCATGGGTGGCGCAGGCGGCGGCCATGTCCTGTTCGAGCACAGGAATCTTGGGATGTTCCGCCGCACAGGAGATGCTGGCGATGACCAGTGGTGCGCGCAGAGCCTTGCCACGGGCGCTCTGGACCTCGTCCTCAGTCAGGCTCGGGTTTTCCGCCAGCGCGGCGCCAGCAAAAAGATCCGCCAGGCGCTGCAGAGAATCGCCCTCGATGCGCAGAAATCGCCACGGGCGCAGCTGGCCATGATCAGGTGCCCGCAGGGCTGCCTGGAACAGTGCCTGCACGGCAGCGTCGGAAGGCACCGGCCCGGAAACACGGGGAACAGAAGTACGTGAATGCAATGCGGTTAGCGCGTCCATCGAGAGCCCTGCAGCCTTGTTGTGTGTTGTGTCGGGGATGCTTGCCGGCAAGAATAGAGGAACTCGGGGCAAATTGGGAGTCGCGCTTCTGCGGTCTTCGAAGGCACTTTCTTTGTGGTATTAATTCCCACTAAAATAGTCAACAATAGCGGCTGAACCGATAACAGCCATGCGTACTTTTGAGGCCCCTGCATGAATTCCGTTGCCGACCTGATCGCCGTCAGTACTGAACGCCCCTTTTACCCTCAGGCGAAATCACGCTGGTACGGCAGGACAGCAGGCAGAAGATTGCGCCTGGTTTTCAGCTTCTACTCCCCGGATGGCAATGAAGTGGCCATGCCTCTGGCCAGCATGTCGGCCTACCTGAAGCGGGACTTTCCGTGGGTGGACGTCATTCTCAAGCCGATTCTGATCCTGCGCGATGCCGAGGCCTACAATCCCGAGAATTACGCCCGCAGCATTGCCGAATTGCAGCCTGATCTGATCGCCTTCTCAGTGATGAGCCCGCACTGGTACCCGATGGAACCCTACTTTGCAGTGCTCAAGTCGATGCTGCCCGAGCTGCCGATCTGCATCGGCGGCTATCAGGCCATGCTCTCGCAGGAGCAGACCATCGAGAATCCCAACATCGACTTCATCTGTGTCGGCGACGGCGAGTATGCCATCGGCAACCTGGTCCAGTTCCTGCGCGGCAGCAAGGATGGTCCGGTGGATGGGATGTGGGAGAAATTGTCCGATGGCGAGGTCATTCGTACCGAGCCTCACCAGATCGGGGATCTCGCGTCCCTGCCGTTCCCCGACTACGACATCTTCGCCAAAGACGGCAGGTTTGTTGATGTCAATACGTCCATCTTTGGCCCGAAGGAAAAGGTGGTGCTGCCGGTGATGACTGGCCGCGGCTGCCCCTATCGTTGCACCTATTGCTGCAACACGCCGCTGCTGGATGGCTGGAAGACCAAGAAGGAATTCCTGCGCAAGTATGATCCGGACGACATGGTCAACGAGCTGATTCGCTTGCGCGACAAATACAATGTCGGCTATTTCGAGTTCTGGGATGAGCTGTTCCTGTCCAATCTGAAGTTCGTGCGCGCCTTCTTCGAGATTTACAAGGAAAAGATCCGCCTGCCGTTTTCCATCAATTCCCGCGTGGAAGTGATGAACGAGAAGTTCTGTGAGTCGGCTGCAGAAGCCGGGTGTCACACAATCTGGTTCGGCATCGAGAGTGGCGACGAGAAATACCGCACCAGCTTTCTGGGCCGCAAGATGACGAACCAGCAGATTGTGGACGCGGCAGAGAACTGCAAGAAGGCCGGCATCAACCGGCTGACGTTCAACATCGTCGGCATGCCCCTGGAGACAGCGGAAAACATGCGTCAGACCCTGGAGCTCAACCGTCGCATCGCCCCCGAATTCTTCTTCTTTTTCCCGTACATTCCGCTGCGTGGCACGCCACTGTATGACCGCGCCGAAGCGGAAGGGCTGCTGCTGACCAGCAAGAAGAACCTGCACTATCTGTCGGCTGCCAATGACAAGCAGTTCACGCTCAACATGAAGGAGCGTCCCGACCTGCTCACAGCCGAAGACTACAACACCATCTGTCAGGAGATGCTGGCCTTCCAGGAGAGCAACAACCGCCTCAGTCTGGACGACGACACTGGCCGGCCCGTGCGGGCAACAGTGGAAGACAAGAGTTTCAGCCTGATTGATGACGCGCAGAAGGCAGCGCTGGAAGAGAATCGTGAAGCGGCAGCCGCGGTGGAGTCTCCGGTCAAGGTGTATGAGCCTGCGGCAGTGGCTCTGGCTGATCCGGTGCCGGCGAAAGACAGCGGCGTGCTGTCGGGGCTGCGCAGTCTGTTTCGAAATTGAGAGCGTCCGCTCCCTGTTGAAATCATGTGGGAGCTTGCTTGCAAGCGAATTGTTCGCGGGCGAGCCCGCTCCCACAAGCGTTCAGCTCCTACAAGCATCCAGCTCCCAGAGTCAGCTCCCACCATCCGCTCCCACAAGCAGTCGACCTATCTCGGATAATCAGCAATCGCCTTCTGGAAGCTGCGCCACGACAGCACCGCCATCAGTGCATTGCCCAGCAGGGCTCCACCATAGAAGCCCCACAGCCCGAACAATTCACTCCCGGCCCAGGCCAGCGGCACGTAGAACACGAAAAAGCGGGCAATGCTCAGATACAGCGCCACCATGGGCTTGTGCAGGGCATTGAACGCCGAGTTGGTCAGAATGATCACGCCCTGCAAGCCATAGCCCAGCGGCAGTATCCAGATGAACATCCGGATGCCTGCGGCCACGTTCTCGTCTTCGGTGAAAACCGCCGCAATCATTCCCGCCGTCAGTGCCAGTACCCCATAGATCAGCAGTTGCCAAAGCAGAATGAAACGCAGCGTCATGCGATAGGACTCAGCGATGCGGTCGAGCCGCCCGGCCCCTAGATTCTGGCTCATGAAGGGGGGCAGGGTGGAGGACAGCGCCAGCACCAGCAGGCTGGCGATGGACTCGATGCGTGAGCCAACCCCAAAGGCGGCTACGGTGCTTTCGCCGTAACCGGCAGCGATGGCTGTCATGACGCCGGCTGCGACGGGGGTGAGCATGTTCGCGCCCGAGGCCGGGATGCCGATGCGCAACATCTCTCTGCTGGACGAGATGAAGATCTTCAGTGAGGGAATGCCCTTGTAGATGAGTTCCAGCTTCACGATCAGGTAGTAGAACAGGTAGCTGAAGCCCACGATCCACGACACCAGGGTGGCGATCGCGGCGCCCTTCATGCCCATTGCCGGAATCGGGCCGAGACCGAAGATCAGAATCGGGTCCAACAGCGCATTGATGAGACCCGAAGCAGCCATGACCAGGCTCGGGGTGCGTGTATCGCCACAGGCGCGCAGCACACTGTTGGCTGTCGTCATCCCCACCAGGAGTGCACTGGCCGGCAACCAGATGCCCATGTAATCGCGAATCAGCGGCAGCAGATCTTCGTCAGCGCCCATCAGCAGGAAGATCTCATCCATGAACATCCACGCGATCAGCGACAGCACCAGCGCCAGCAGGATGGACGTGTAGTTGGTGACAGTTGACGCCTGCTTGGCTTTCTCGTGCTCACAGCTCCCAAGATATTTGGCCACCACCGCAGAGGTGCCGATGCCCAGGCCGATAGCCAGGCTCAGAATCATGAAAGTGACAGGGAAGGTGAAGCTGATGGCCGACAGCGGCTCAGTGCCCATCATGCTGATGAACACGGTGTCGACAAGATTGAAGGAGAAGAGCATGAACATCCCGATGATCATCGGGCCGGTCATGCGGATCAGCGTTGCCGGAATGGGGTCATCGACAAGGCTGTGGCGTCTGTGTGAGGAGCTCTCTGCCATCTGTTGACACTGAGTCAGCTTTACAACCACTGCGAAGCGCTATGCTTCCGGTAGAGATAAGAGCCTGATGTCCTGTTCTATTGTTGTTGTTGACTGCCCTTTTTCAAAGCGCTCTATCATTGCCTGCCAACCGCATCTGCAGCAGTTGCTTGAAACACTTCAGATTGCCGAACACCAGTTCGGCACTGTTGCTGACTTCCGGATTCCCTGTGGCATCGCTGATGAGCGCGCCGGACTCGTGCAGAATGAGCAGTGCTGCCGCAATGGAGGCAGGGTCATTTTCCCCCAGCCAGCCGGCATCCGCGCGTCCGGCGCCGACCCAGGCCAGGTCCAGCGCCGGGCAGCCCGTCAGGCGCACGTCGCACTGTACGCCATAGAGTTTCTGCTGCAGGCGCAGCAGCGTATCGCTGTGGGCTGCATTGTTTGCTTCAGTGCCAAGCACTGCGAGGCCGCCTTCCAGAGCACGGGCGTTGCTGGCCCGCAGGCGGTGCGTATTGACCTGGGCACCGGCGCCGCGGCTCGCCGTGAACTCTTCTCGCAGCAGCGGGTTTACAAGCACCGCATGATTGACACGCCCGGCCGTGCTCAAGGCAATCGACACACAAAAATGCGGAATGCCGCGGCGGTAATTGGCATTGCCGCACAGAGGGTCAATGATCCATACGTTCTGTGTGTCACCGCCTTTGGTGAATCCCGAGACGCGGGACTGAATACTGTATTCCGGGTGGGCTTTTTGCAGATGGAAAAGAATGGTCTTTTCGGAGTCCAGATCCATGTTGGTAATGACCTGACCGCCGCTCTCCTCGACGACGCGAACTCTGTCGAGACGGTCACTGTTGTGGGCGAGGACTTCGGCGGCATCACGTGCGGCCTTGAGAGCGATATTGACAACGGCATGCATAGTATCTGGAAACCCGGGTTTTTGAGGACGCGCAATCATAGCAAATGCCGTCTTTTTAAGCTGCTATAATCCAGTCCAGTTTTTTTGCGGCCCACAAAGGGCAGAGGGAACCCTTGTCCAACATCGAGAATCAACAGAATTGCTTCAACAATATTCGTATCGTCCTCGTCAATACCTCGCATCCCGGCAACATCGGCGCGACGGCCAGAGCGATGAAGAACATGGGACTGAGTCATCTTACTCTGGTCGACCCTGAACAGTTTCCAAGCCCGGTGGCCTCAGGCCGTGCCGTTGCTGCCGTGGACATTCTCGAGCGCGCCAAGGTGGTTGCAACGCTTGAAGAGGCTGTCAGTGACTGTGGTCTGGTGATTGGTGCCAGCGCCCGCGTGCGCAGGATTCCGTGGCCGCTGATGTCGCCCGTCGAGACTGCCGTCAAGGTGGCCGATGAGAGCAGGCTGAATCAGGTCGCCCTGGTATTTGGTCGCGAAGATTCGGGCCTCACCAATGAAGAGCTGCAGTTGTGCCATTTCCATGTGCATATCGCAGCCGACGAGAACTACAGCTCACTCAATCTTGCCGCCGCCGTGATGGTCATCTGCTATGAAGTGCGCATGGAATTGTTGCGTCGCGCGAGCCTGACTGCCCAGGCTCCGGTGCAGAACGATGAGACCATCGTCGAAGGAGTCGACTGGGATGTACCCAAGGCCACCGGGCAGCAACTCGAGAATTTCTACACCCATCTGGAACAGACCTTGGTCGACCTGTACTTCCATGACCCCGAGAATCCGCGCTTGCTGATGATGCGCATGCGTCGCCTGTTCGGCCGCATCCGGCCCGATCAGATGGAGATCAGCATTCTGCGCGGACTGTTGTCCCATGTGGACATGCTGCAGGAGCGTGCTGCACGCAACATCAGCGTCGAGCAACAGCGCCAGGAGCGCCGTGCGGCAAAGAAGGACTCTTACGGGGAACTCTGAGTCCCTGCACACCATTTGTTCTTATTCACATCAGCATCACAGGTTTGAGAAAGCATGCATTTTTTGTACGAACAGATTGCCACCGAGATCGCCGCCCGTCCCGCCCAGGTTGAAGCCGCCGTTGCCCTGCTCGATGAAGGCGCCACGGTGCCCTTTATTTCCCGCTATCGCAAGGAAGTCACAGGAGGTCTGGACGATACGCAGCTGCGCAAGTTGCAGGAGCGCCTGTACTACCTTCGTGAACTCGAAGAGCGCCGTGACGCCATTCTCAAGAGCATCAAGGAACAGGAAAAGCTGATGCCGGAACTCGAGAAGCTGATTCGCAACGTGGGTACCAAGACAGAACTCGAAGATCTTTATCTGCCCTACAAACCAAAGCGTCGTACCAAGGCTCAGATTGCCCGCGAGGCAGGCATCCAGCCGCTGGCGGACATGCTTTATGCCGAGCCGCAGCGCAATCCGGAGCAGGAGGCCGAAGCCTTCCTGAATGTCGAAGCCGGTTTTGCCGACGTCAAGGCTGTGCTGGACGGCGCTCGCCACATCCTGATCGAACAATTCAGTGAAGACGCGAAACTGCTTGGTCAGCTGCGGGAGTACTTCTGGCAGAAAGCGCAGATCATCTCCGAACTGGTGCCGGGCAAGGAGCAGGAAGGGGCCAAGTATCGCGATTACTTCGAATTCTCTGAAGCGTTGGAGAAAATTCCCTCGCACCGCGCCATGGCCCTGTTCCGTGCGCGCAAGGAAGGAATCCTGCTGTTGAATGTGGACATCAAGGATCTGGACAACGCACAGCGTCATCCCTGCGAAACATTGATTGCCGGATTCTGGAACGTCCGCAATCAGAGTCGCGCCGCCGATGCCTGGTTGCTCGATGTCGTGCGCTGGACGTGGCGGGTCAAGTTGCAGAGTCATCTGCAGACTGACTTCCTCACGCAGATCCGCGAGCGCGCCGAAGAAGATGCCATCGATGTGTTCGCCAAAAACATCAAGGACCTGCTGCTGGCGGCCCCGGCGGGCAAGAAAGTCACCATCGGCCTCGATCCTGGTTTGCGCACGGGAGTGAAGGTCTCCGTCGTGGACGAGACAGGCAAGGTGCTCGACCACACGGCGATCTTCCCGACAGCGCCACAGAATCGCACGGCGGACGCTGCAAAAGTGCTGCTGGATTTCTGCAAGCGTTACGGCGTGGAGCTGATCAGCATCGGCAACGGCACGGCTTCGCGGGAGACTGACCAGTTCGTGGCAACCCTGCTCAAGGCTCACCCCGAACTGCGCATCAAGCGCGTGATCGTCAACGAAGCAGGGGCTTCGGTGTACTCAGCATCCGAGCTGGCCGCACTGGAGTTTCCCGATCTGGACGTCACCATTCGTGGCGCGGTTTCCATCGCGCGGCGTCTGCAGGACCCGCTGCCCGAACTGGTGAAGATCGACCCGAAGTCCATCGGTGTTGGGCAGTATCAGCACGATGTCAGTCAGGTGAAACTCGCGCGCAGCCTTGACGCCGTGGTGGAAGATTGCGTGAACGCAGTGGGCGTCGACGTGAACACAGCTTCGGTGCCCCTGCTCAAGCGCGTGTCCGGACTGAACCAGACGCTGGTCAACAACATCATCGAATTCCGCAATGCCAACGGGCGTTTCCGCAGTCGCAACGATCTCAAGAAGGTGCCACGTTTTGGCGACAAGTCCTTCGAGCAGGCGGCGGGCTTTCTGCGTGTGAACGAGAGTGAGAACCCGCTGGATGCCTCGTCGGTACATCCTGAGTCCTACTGTGTTGTGGAGGCCATTGCGAAGCGCAACAAGCGCGACCTCAAATCCATGATTGGCGACTTGACGTTCATTCGTTCGCTGCATCCGCAGGACTATGTCACTGCCGAGTTCGGGCTTCCAACAGTGCAGGACATTCTGCGCGAACTGGAGAAGCCCGGCCGCGATCCGCGACCCGAGTTCAAGACGGCGGAGCTGCGGGACGGTGTCGAAAAAATCAGTGACCTGGTGCCGGGCATGGCGCTGGAAGGCACTGTCACCAATGTCACCAACTTTGGTTGCTTCGTCGATGTGGGCGTGCACCAGGACGGTCTGGTGCACATTTCAGCGATCTCGGAAAAATTCATCAAGTCGCCCCACGAGGCCGTGAAAGCGGGCGACATCGTCAAGGTGAAGGTGCTGGAAGTGGATCTGGAACGCAAACGCATCGCCATGACCATGCGTCTGAGTGACGAGTTGCCAGCGGCAGGTGCGGCGACGGCGGGCAGACAGGGAGATTCCTCGCGCCGCAATCAGACCCAGTATGCCGAGCGCCAGAAGAAGGACTTCGAGGCCGCTGCTGCGAACAAGCGCCAGACCGGCACGATGGCGGCTCTGTTCGAGCAGGCCCTGAAGAAAAAGTAAGGCCTGGAGTTGTGAGCAGGCTCTGCGGGAGCCTGCGGGTGGGAGCTTGCCTGGCTGGGCGGCAGCGTGCCAGTGGGAGCTTGCTTGGCTGGGGGGGCATCTGACTGTGGGAGCTTGCCTGCAAGCGAACAATTCCACTCGTGTGGCACCATACCAGGCCCCGGGCGGCAGTCCTCCCGTTCAGCGGCATAAAAGACCCGCACCGAGTGAGCAAAGAGACCGTGGCTCTTTGCGATGCGAGGGCATCGGGGAGCGATGCGGGTCAGCCGCAGAACGGGAGGGCTGCCGCCCGGGGCCGGCTCGCCACATCAAATCTGTTCGCTTGCAGGCAAGCTCCCACAGTCAGCAGTTCGCTTGCCAGTAAGCTCCCACAATCAGCTGTTCGCTTGCAGGCAAGCTCCCACACACCCCTTTCACAGGCAAGTCTGGCCTCAGAACTTGTATACAAACCCCGCATTGACGGCCCGCTCTGTCCCTACATAGATACCTTGTCGCAGACTGGTGATATGGCGGCGGTCCGACAGATTCTTGATGCTGGCACTGAACGTGAGCTGGCTGTTCACTTCATACACCGCATTCAGATCCAGCAGCGTGTAACTGTCGATGCGGCCTGTGAAGAAGCCCGTCAGGTTCTCGCGTATCGCCACGGTGTTCTGCACGTCCGTGAACTGCTCGCTCGTGTGATGCAGGTTCACCGAAGAGCGCAGCCTCCCCATCTGGTGACTCAGGCTCAGGTTGGCCGTCCATTCCGGCGTATAGGTGATGCGGTTGCCGTCCGGCGTGGTGATGGCTCCAGTGGCACTGTAGCGGTTGCCAGCGAATTCGGCGTCCGGAATCCACGTCGCATTGCCATCCACGCTGAATCCCCCGCCCAGTTCCAAACCAGCGCCGAACTCCAGACCCTGGTGCAGCGTGGCGCCGCCATTGGTGCGCTGGAACTGGCTGTTGCTGTTGGCCGGGATGATCTGGTTGTCGAAATCCATGCGGAACGCCGCCATCTCGTAACTCAGGCGGCCATCGCCACCCCGCAGCCCGATCTCCATGTTGACGGAGCGTTCAGCATCCAGTTCCTGATCCGTCAGTGCATCAAGGGCATCGGCATTCAAGGCCGGTGAGAAGGCCTTGTAGACGCTGGCGAACAGCTGCAGCCCCGGCGAGGATTGCCAGGTCAGGCCCAGACCCGGAAGGAACTCGGTATTGTCACTGCCGGCGCTGGTGCCTTGTGCAGGCGTGCGACGACGGTCCTTGCGGGTCTGCTCATAGTTCTCGATGCGCAGGCCGGCAGTCACGGCCACGGTCTCGGTCAGCTGCAGCCGGTTCTGCGCGTACAGCGCCACGCTGTCGGCGGCATCGCGCACATCGCGGCTGATGGCCCCGGTGCGCGGGGTGGCGCGCACGGCGGCGATGGTCATGTCGTCCATCGCTTCGGTCATGTAGCGCAGGCCGAGCTCGGATTCACTCTGCAGGCCGAACAGGCTGTGTTCCCACTGCAGACGGCTGTCTATGCCGGTACGCTCGAATGCGCGGTTGTTGCCGTTCAGGCTGTCAGTCTGCACCCAGGAGCGTGCGGCGCCCGAGGCGGCGGCATTGGTGCCGAAGCGCCAGTAATCGCGCCAGGTCTCGCTGGAATAGACCAGCGTGTTCAGACGCAGGGCGTCGCTGATGCGCCATTCGTGATTGAGATCGACAGCACGGCGGCCCGACAGGAGCCAGTCGTCGGGCGCGGGGTTGTCGCGGCTCTCTGCGCGGTACTCATTCAGGAACACGCCGTAATAGGAAATATTGGCGTCGCTCTTGTAATCGGACACCTTCAGGCTGACGGACTGGCTGTCGCTGATCTGCAGGCCTGTCTTGAAGATGATGTCGGACATCTCATGGCCCTTGTCCATGAAGCCGTCACTCTTTTCGCGGGTCGCGAAGATACCGAACACGGCATCGCCCGAACGCGACGTGGCACCGGCTTCCACAGAGGCTTCACGCGTATTGAAAGAGCCACCCCGCACACTCAGCTGCACACCGTCGGCAGGCTGCCGGGAAATGTAGTTGATGACGCCACCGATGGTGCTGGGACCATAGCGCAGTGACGCCGCCCCCTTGAGCACTTCGATACCTTCCATGTGCTGCACGCGCGGGTTGTAGTAGCGGCCATTGCCGACGAACAAACCCGGCGCGACGGGCACGCCGTCTTCGAGAATCAGAGTTTTGTAATCCGCAGAGCTCAGGCCGCGCATGCCGATATTGGCGACGATGGCGCTTTCTTCTTCCGGTTTGACCGTCACGCCCGGCACGGTGCGCAGCATCTCTTCGGTGGAACGCGGTTGCCGCAATTGCAGCTCTTCAATCCCTACCAGTGCGACCGCGCCCGGCTGGCGCAGGGCAGCGCCCTGGTCTTTGCCGATCACGTAGATCGCGGGCAGTTCACGCTCAGTTGCTGGGGTTTCGGATTGTGCCTGGGCCTGCATGAACAGGGATGGCACGCCAAGGAGGGCGGCGCTGGTCAGAGCGAGCGCGAGGGGCTTGCGGACAAAGCGGTGGGCTGTGGAACGGCGTTGCATGAAATTCTCCGTGACAATGATTCTTTCGGCAGGCCTCTACCGATGCGAATCATTGTAAATATGAGAATCATTATCATCAAGAGGGATTTTCGGGTAGCAGGCTTTTGGGTGAACTCAAGGTACATAGTGCCTGCCCGGAGCCTGGATCTGTGCCAGCCTTTTTGATTTGCAGTTTCGACCCTGAACGCGTAAGCGCGCGTCCCCGCAGTCGGCGAACTCTGAAGTGGCTCCACTGCCGCCCGCCGAGCCCGGTGCGGTCTCAAAGGGAGTTGTTCGCGGGCAAGCCCGCTCCCACAGGCTAGCCCGCTCCCACAAGGGCAGACTCAGCGGCGCGAGCGCGCCTTTGGCGTGCGTACAGGTGTCACCGGACGGCCCCGCGCGGAGCGCTTCTCGGCGGGCACCAGCTGGTGCGGCGCATCGCCGATCATGTCCTCGCGGCCCATGTCCTTGAGCGCCTGTCGCAGCAGCGGCCAGTTCTTCTCGTCGTGATAGCGCAGGAAGGCCTTCTGGATGCGGCGCTGCTCGATCTGTTTGACGACGCTCACTTTTTCGCTCTTGTACGTCACTTTCTTGAGCGGATTCTTGCCGCTGTAGTACATGGCCGTGGCCAGCGCCATGGGCGAGGGGTAGAAGGTCTGCACCTGGTCCGGTTTGAACTTGTTCTTCTTCAGCCACAGGCCCAGGTTCAGCATGTCCTCGTTTTCGGTGCCGGGGTGAGCCGCGATGAAATAGGGGATCAGGTATTGCACCTTGCCGGCTTTCTTCGAGAAGCGCTCGAACATGTCCTTGAAGGCATCATAGGAACCGATGCTCGGCTTCATCATCTTCGAGAGCGTGTTCTCCTCACTGTGTTCGGGGGCAATCTTGAGATAGCCGCCCACATGGTGCGTCACCAGCTCCTCCACATACTCCGGGTCGCGAATTGCCAGGTCATAGCGCAGGCCCGAGGCGATGGCCACACGCTTGATGCCGGGAATCATCCGCGCTTTGCGGTAGAGCGCAGTGGTGTGCTTGTGGTCCGTCTCCAGGTGCTGGCAGATGGTCGGGTACACGCAGGACAGGCGTCGGCAGTTCTTCTGGATCGTTTCTGACTTGCAGTTCAGGCGGTACATGTTGGCCGTGGGCCCGCCCAGGTCGGAAATGGTGCCGGTGAAGCCTGGCACCTGGTCGCGGATATTTTCGATTTCCTTGAGGATGGACTCTTCGGAGCGGCTCTGGATGATGCGGCCTTCGTGTTCGGTGATGGAACAGAACGTACAGCCGCCGAAGCAGCCGCGCATGATGTTCACGCTCGTCTTGATCATGTCATAGGCAGGTATTTTCGCATCGCCATATACCGGATGCGGACGGCGCTGGTACGCCAGGTCGAACACGCCATCCATCTCGTCGGTTTCCAGCGGTATGGGCGGCGTGTTCACCCAGATTTCCTTGGTGTCGTGCTTCTGCACCAGCACGCGGGCGTTGTAGGGGTTGGCCTCCTGGTGCAGCACGCGGGACGCATGGGCATACAGCGCCGGGTCATTGCGCACCTTGTTGAAGGAGGGCAGACGGATGTAGGTGGTGTCCTTGTCCAGATCATTCTTGCGGTGCAGCGGCATGGGGATGATGCGCACAGGGCTTGGCGCGTCGGCCTCCACGGGCTCTTCCTTGGTGGCGCAGCTCTGGGTCTCCGGGTCCTTCATCTCGTAGGGGTTGGGAATGGCGTCGATCTTGCTGGGCCAGTCGATGCGGGTAGAGTCGATCTCGGTCCAGCCCGTCGGCACGGCGTCGCGCACGATGGCGGTGCCGCGGATGTCCGTCATGTCCTTCAGGCTCTCGCCCGCCGCCAGGCGGTGTGCCACTTCCACCACGGCACGTTCGGCATTGCCGTAGAGCAGGATGTCGGCATTGGAATCGATCAGCACGGACTTGCGCACCTTGTCACTCCAGTAGTCGTACTGGGCGATGCGGCGCAGGCTGGCCTCGATGCCGCCAATCACAATGGGCGTCTTGTAATAGGCCTCGCGGCAGCGCTGGCTGTACACAATCACCGAGCGGTCCGGCCGCTTGCCTGCTTCGCCGTGGGGGGTATAGGCGTCATCGGTGCGGATGCGCAGGTCCGCCGTGTAGCGGTTGATCAGCGAGTCCATGTTGCCGCCAGTCACGCCGAAAAACAGGTTCGGTTCGCCCAAAGCCTTGAAGGGTTCGGCCGAATCCCAGGCCGGCTGCGCGATGATGCCCACGCGGAAGCCCTGGGCCTCCAGCATGCGGCCAATGACGGCCATGCCGAAGCTGGGATGGTCCACATAGGCATCTGCCGTGACGATGATGATGTCGCAGCTGTCCCAGCCTAGGGCGTCCATCTCGGCTCGCGACATCGGCAGATAGGGCGCAGTGCCATAGCACTCCGCCCAGTACTTGGGCCAGGAGAACAGGTGGCGGGGAGCAGACTGCTGGCGGGCTTGCGTGGCTTGTTGGTTCATGGTTGTCCGGGGGTCAGAAAGCGCAAAAAAGGTTCCAGCGGGAAGCGCTGATTGTTCAATGTCAGGCTGCCATCGTGCAGCCCGGCATTCAAGGTAATGGTGTCCTGGTCGCGCAGCAGCAGTCCCTGAGTGACATACGTTGCCACTGCGGGTGCCAGTGGACCGCCGGCGAAGGCA
The DNA here is from genome assembly GCA_945877175.1 of Klebsiella pneumoniae. GTDB lineage: Bacteria > Pseudomonadota > Gammaproteobacteria > Pseudomonadales > Pseudohongiellaceae > UBA5078. The sequence goes on from CAMCRC010000020.1 coordinate 32,245, forward strand.
GCTTCGTTCACAGCCAGCGCCAGCGTGACGCGCACCACCCGCAGTGCCCGCGCCAGGCTCACGCGGCGCGTGGTCAGGGCGCTGGGCTCGCCGGGCCAGTGCAGCGCAAGTTCCCCGCGCACGCTGTGGCCATCCAGTAGTAAATCGACCTGGGTGTTCTGCGTGAAGGGGTGCTGGGCCAGCGCCAGCGTGAAGTCCTGACTCTGCGCAGCGACATAGGTCTGCAATTCGGCGGGCGGCATCACGCTCAGCAAGGGCTGGGTGTCGCGCAGCAGTGTCAGATAATCCACTACCAGCTTCTGGTCGATGCCTTCCAGGCGCGCATCCACCTTCAGCTGTGTCACCGCCAGCGAGCTCTGCAGTGCATCAATCTCCAGGTTCTGCCGCAGGTTCAGCGTCGGGCCACGGCCATCCACACCGGGTGTCGCACTGGCTGAATAAATCAGGCGAATGCCCTGCAGGGTCACATTCTGTGCCTGGGCAGACTGCGAAACCATCGCGAATTCATCGGCGAAAATTCCCAGTGTGCCTGGGAGGGGGGAATGGGCGAGGTTTTCACTGTTCATTTGAATGACAGGGGCAACCACTTCCAGTGCCATGAAGGGGTCGCTGATGCTGAGGCGGGTGGAACGCGCCTCCAGACTCAGCTGGCCGGAACGCTGAATGTCGAGAGCCACACGCAGGTCGGCCAGTGTGGTGCGGGTTCCCGATCCTTCCAGTGACCAGGAGCCGTTCTCCAGCAGGCCGTGCAGCGCGCCGTCGAAACCCGCCACTACCGTGATCACGCTGTCGGTGAATCCGCTGCCGAGCTCGGGGTGCAGCGTTGCCGCCACAAATCCCACACCGAAACCGCCGGGAGTGAGCAGCAGAGGCCCGTGCTGCACGTTCAAGTCGGCCCGCAAAATGACTGTAGGATATTCGACACCGCCAATGACAGGGTTCGACACTTCGATCTCGCCGCTGCTGGCAAACCAACCGTTGTCCAGGCGCAGCTGCAGCGCAGGTTGCCCGGTCAGTTCCTGCAGGCGTGTCTGGGTGCTGATGTCGGCAAGCTGCAAACCAACCAGCGCGGGTGTCAGCAGCGCCAGTACCAGGAGGATGCTTCCCGTCATCAGGAGTAGTTTTTTCATGCGTAAGTCTGCAATTTTCTGCCGGCATTGTGATGCGAGGCGCACAGCTTAACAGGATTAGTCTGCGCGCGGTTGCGTCATGCCCCCCGCTTTGATTAGAGTTCACTCAGAAGAGCTCATCTGCCGCCGTGCAACAGAGCTCCGCGAACCTCACCTCGACAGGAAATGCGCATGCTTCTCTCGTACTGCCTTGCTGGAAAACTCCCCCAAAAATCACTGTTGTACACAAGCATTGCAGCGGCACTGTTCAGCGTTCCTGCCCACTCCCAGACCGACACTCCCGATATAGACGAAGTCCTCGTGACAGGCTCGTATCTGCGTGGAAGTCCTGTCGATGGCCCTTCGCCGGTGCAGGTGATTGACCGCGCCGGGATCGAAGCCCAGGGCGCTGCACAGATCTGGGATGTCATCAAGAATCTGCAGGTCAATTCCGGCTCCATTTCCAATCCCGGTTCAGGTGAGGAAGAGTTCATTGAAGGCATCGCCAACGTCAATCTGCGCAATCTGGGTGAGAATTCGACACTGACACTAGTCAACGGCCGGCGCCAGGTGTCAGCTGCAGCCACCACGCGCAGCGGTGGCGAGATGGTGGACATCAACGCCATTCCACTGGTCATGGTGGAGCGCATGGAGGTGCTGACTGATGGCGGCTCTGCGCTGTACGGTTCCGATGCCGTGGCGGGTGTGGTCAACATGATCATGCGCACCGAATTCGAGGGACTTGAGCTGTACGCCGACATTCAGAATGTGGAAAAGGCGGGCAGCCTGTTCGACAAGACGGGCAGCGGCATCTGGGGGTGAGCGAGTGCGTCGGGCGACACCCATCTGGTACTCGCCGGAGAGCGCTATGAGCGCGACCCGGTGTCCGTCATGGACGCGCGCTATTTTGATGAGGACTCCCGCTTCAACGACATCGTGGGCAGTACCCCCACCGCCGCAACGGCAGTGTTCAACAGCCCGGCACTCGGCGCCAACTTCAACATGGCCTATGTGAACAGCGCCGCCACTGCACGCAACATCGCCGAGGGCGGATTGTCTGAACCGGTATACACCGACCCGCTGTGCAGAAGTCTGCGCTCAGCCAGTGGCGACCCGTTCTTTGTTGGCAGCCGCAATGACGATCGCGGTGAGAATGCCGGCAGTTGCCGCGAGTTCACCGATGCGTGGGAGAACATGACGGTGGGCATGAAGCGCGACAGCCTTGCCGGGTCTTTCTCGCATCGCTTCAGCGAACGGGCCGAGTTCTACTCGTTTGCCCAGTGGTCCGATTCGCGCATTCTGCGTTCCGATTCCGGCGCCATCAGCGCGCGCGGTCCTACAGTCTTTCTTGCCGCGCCGGGTTCGCACATCGGCAATCCGCTGTTCGGCGGCTATGCAGTCGGGCAGACCGCGGAGCTGGGATTTTTCGCCCCGGCAGCAGGCCTGAAGGCGCCCACCTCGGTGCCCAACGCGCCCAATGCACTGGCCAATGGCGGCATGAATGTGCCCATGTTTGCCAACGTCCGGCTGAACACGCCACGCACTGGCGGCGACAGCAATGTCAGCGACACCAACACCCTCAGTGTGCAGACCGGACTCAAGGGCGAGTTTACGGCCTTTTCTGACCGGGAGTTCACGTACGATGTCGGTCTGTCATGGAGCGGCACCAGCTTCGAACAACGCTATCGCACGCTGCAGCGTGACCGCACCGAGCTGGCAGCCAATGGCCTGGGCGGTCCGGGCTGCACGCCCAATGGCACGAAGAGTTTCGACTTCCGACATTTCCCAGGCCCGGCGGGCGGGCTGTTGCCGACATTCTGGAACGTGGCCAACGGCGCCATCGGAGACGGCCTGACGCAGACGTTTTTTCCCGGCTTTGTATTCATGAGTCGCGAGAGCCTGTCGCTGGCGCTGACCAGCAACAATCATGGCCGCGATGGCTGCCAGTTCTACAACCCCTATCTGACAGCGCTCACCAATCCTGCGCTGGCCAACTCCCGGGAACTTGCAGACTGGATGAGCCCCGAGCTGTTGCGAGCCGACAAGCGCAACACGCTGGGTGTGCTGGATGCGGTGGTGACAGGCGAGCTCTTCGAGCTGGATGGCGGTACGGCGCAGTTTGCCGCAGGGGCGCAGTACCGGCGCCAGATCAACAAGTCGCGTGCACCAGAGCTCAATCTGCCAGGCCTTCCCAATGCCATTCTTGGCTATGACAATCGTGGCGTGCCCGATGACTTTCATTATCTGAGCAACAACCTGGAATGCTCCTACTGCATTTTCAACTACGGGAACGAGCGCAATGTGAAGGCAGTGTTCACCGAGCTGTCCTTGCCGGTGATGGAAGATGTGGAAACCCAGATGGCGTTGCGCTGGGAAAGTTATGGGGGAGGCATTGGCAGCGAACTAACGCCCAAGCTCGCGGCAAGCTGGCGGGCAAGGGATGCCCTGCTGCTGCGCAGCTCCTGGTCACAGTCATTCCGGGCGCCCAATGTCGGCATCGTGCAAGAAGGTTTCGAGGCGGCCAGCATTACCTTCCGCGATCCGTTGCGCAATCAGGCCGTGCGTGCAGGCCTGCTGCCGCCCACCAATGAACATGCGCAGCCGAATCAGACCTACACGCTGGGAGCCCCGGCGCCAGAGGTGGGCAACGAACGCGCCGACACCTTCTCGGCAGGCTTTCTGTGGACGCCGGATGGAGCGCTCGATGGCCTCAGCGTCAATGCCGATTTCTGGCGCTTCGAACTTGAAGACAAAGTACTGCCGCAGCCGGGCATTTCGGCGATTGCCGGGGAACTCGCCGCTTTCCAGAAGGCCGCCGCGAATCCCGCGAACTACGTTCTCAACAGTTCTCTTTCTGGCAATACCTCCACTCCTTATCAGGCCTGCATTCCGGCGGCTCTGGAAGCGCAGTTCGGGCGCAGCTCGGAACAACGGCTGGACTGCGTCGTCGATCCGCGCCGTTATGAAGTGCCAGGCGTTGTGCGTTCGTTCGGGTCACCCGTGGCGCAGCTGACCACCACGGTGCTGAGCACCATCAATGCCGGCACAATCCTCACGGACGGCGTGGATGTAAAGGTGGGTTACCGCTGGCAGAACGACATGGGGGATTTCCGCCTCGCTCTGGACTACACGCATGTGCGGCAGTATCGCCTGAAGGATGTGCCAGGTCTGGAACTGGGGCTGCTGGAATCCGGCAAGTTTGACGCCGCCGGTACCACGGGCGATGGCAGTCTGGTGCGTTCACTGCCGGACAACCGGGGGTCCGTGAGCTTGTTCTGGTCACAGGAGCAGCACGATGTCTCGGTGATCACGCGTCTGATCGGCTCTTACCGGGACTTGTCCTATGAGAACATCTGGACTATGGGCAGCGATGCTGTGCGGGCGCTTGCCAGCAAGCAGATCGCCAGTTATCAAAGTTGGGACTTGCAGTACAGCTACTCCCATGACTGGGACAACACGCGCTTTGGCAGCGCCGTGGTGACCCTGGGGGTGCTGGATGCCTTCAATGCGGAGATTCCCCATCGGGAAGATGGCCTGGTGAATTACGACGCCAGTGTGTTTGATGGTCGCGGACGGCGCCTGTACGCCCGCGTGCTGCTGCAACTATAGTCTGCGCATTTCGATGTGGGGGATGCCGTCTTCGTCGTACACCTGCGAAGTGTGCGCGAAGCCCAGCGCGCCGTAGAAATCCTTGAGATACAACTGCGCAGAAATGCGG
>CAMCRC010000021.1 GCA_945877175.1 Klebsiella pneumoniae
ATAAGCAACGGCCTCGGCTGTCGAGGCGTCGTGATACATGCGAACCAGTATGCCGGGCGGATCTATCCAGTCGCTGACTCTGTTCACCTGCGTGATGGCAAGCGTGCTGGTATAGGGAAATACTTCTACCACACTGATCCGCACACGCGCCTCGTGACCTTCTTCCACAGGAGACGCAATCACGAACTCGCGCACACAGGCCTCAGGCAGACCTCCGGGTTCCGAAAACCGCGGCAGCGCATCTTCTCGCTGGCTGCCAGAATGCAGGAATTCCGGGCTTTCCAGACACTTGTTGCGAAAGGATTCTAGTGCAGGCATCAGCTTTAGTAAACGAATAAAATTCGCGTCACAGTCGGCCATCTGCCTGCTCAGATCGATGCGATAACGTGTGTTTCTCATGTATTTTCCGCGTGTTTTTCCGAAGCCTGCGCGCGCAGAGAGTCCCGGTTCATCATCAGCCACTGCAGTGCAATGATGGCCATGGCATTGTTCATGCGGCCTTCCTGCAATGCCTGCCATGCCTGAGTCGAAGATAGCACACGCACGCGGATATCTTCATTTTCCTCTGGCACGCCGTGAATGCCGCCGGCGCCAGCAGAATCAACGAGTCCACAGTACAGACTGATGAATTCGTTGCTGCCGCCGGGGCTGTTGTAATAGTCCAGAATGTGAATCAGTTCACGAATCTGACAATCGGCCTCTTCCACCGCTTCGCGCTGAGCAAGTTCTGCAGCCGATTCGCCCGTGGCAATGATGCCGGCCACTACTTCGAGCAGCCAGGGACTGGTTCCGCGGGTCTCGGCATCCACCATCGCCCCTATCCGGAACTGTTCTACCAGAACTACTTCGTCGCGCACGGGGTCATAGAGCAGCACCCCGGCTGCCGCGTCACGCACAAACAGCTCCCTCGAGAATGGCTGACTCCAGCCGCCGGCATACAGCCGGTGGCGGAGCACCCAGGTGTCGAGAGAAAAGAATCCGCGATAGCCCGGCGTGCGGGTCAGCACCTGCACATCGGCTGCTCCGAACTCCGGAGAGGCGTCGCTCATGCTGTGCGACTGGTGACTTCCAGCAGGTGGTAACCGAACTGTGTCTTGACTGGACCCTGAACTGTATTGGGCTCTGCGCTGAAGACCACACGGTCAAACTCTTTCACCATTTGACCAGGACCAAAGCGACCCAGATCACCGCCTTGGTTGCGGGACGGGCAGGAGGAGAACTGGCGCGCAATTGCGGCGAAATCTTCGCCGCCTTCAATGCGGGCTTTCAGGTCAAGACAAAGGGCTTCGGTATCAACGAGGATGTGGCGTGCAGTAGCTGAGGCCATGGAAGGGCTCCTGAAAAAAAGAACCCGCATTATGCCCGAGCCACGTCCCGAAATCGAAGCGGGAATTGTGGTCTCTGAGCAGCAATGCGGGTCAAAGGCTCCGTGACACGAGCTTGCGGGGACTTGTCACGGATGCCTCAGCAGGCTGCAGGACGGCTGAGCTTTTGCAGTCGGTAATTCACCAGCGGTTCGAGCATTCGGTAAAGCAGACCACGTGGGCGCACAGGACGCTCCAGACACACCACACAGATGCAGTCCATGTCCTGCGTGGCAGTAGGCTGATGGGCCTCGCCGGCATGACGCACCACGAAATCGCCCCGGGTATAGCTGCCATCAGCATCCGAGAAGCTGCCTTGCAGCAGGACGGTGATCTCTTCGCCACGGTGCTCGTGCTCAGGCATTCTGCCACCCGCTCGGATGTCATAAATCGCTGTATCGCGGGACGCATCATCTACCTGAAGCGGCGCCACGCGCAGCGCTTTGCCCAGCTGTACCCAGCGCAACTTTTCGAGGCTGCCTGAGGAAAGCCGGCGCACAGAGCGCGGCAGGAACGTCAAGGACGTTGCCCTCGCGGACTCGTCTGTCACAGCGGCTGACTCCGACGCGGCAAGCATGGCTTCAGGCTTCGGCTCGCCGGCAGCAGCCAGCGTCTCGCTACTGCTGACCCGCGCCATCAGGGACTCGAAACTGTCGTCACTGACTGCTTCGGGCTTCAGCCGCGAGAGCATGTGACCGCCAATATCTGTCAACTGTTGCACATGGGCTCGACATTTGCTGCAGAACTCAAGATGTGCAGACACGCAGACCGCTTCCGAGAGGGGCAGGTTGGCTGTGGCAAAATCCGTGAGAAATCGTGAATCGGGGTGATAGGAAATCATGAGTGACCTGTGCCTTTACCTGTCTATGAGAATCTGAAGCTTGCTCAGTGCCAGCCGGATGCGGGATTTCACCGTTCCCAGTGGCAGATTCAGCTCCTCGGCGATTTCGTTGTGTGACTTGCTTTCCATGAACGCCTTCTCCAGCACCAGTGCCTGTTCTTCAGGCAGCGTTGACATGGCATTGCGGATCATGGTTTCGACGCGGCGCTGCTGCAGCTCCACGACGGGTTCGGGCGAATCGGCCTCATGCCAGATGTCTTCTATGTCGATCGTCCTGTCCGCACGCCCGTTGCGGCGAATGAAGTCGATGCGCGTGTTGCGCGCAATCGTGAAGATCCAGGTGTTGACGCTGGCCTTGCTGCTGTTGAAAGAGGCCGCCTTGTTCCAGACCTTGATCATGACTTCCTGCGTCATCTCTTCGGCCAGCGAGCGATCCGCATAAGAAGAGATGCCTTTGGAGAGGAAGGCCTTGATCAAAGGAGCGTAATGATCGAAGAGTCTCTTGAATTCCGCCCGATCCTGGCTTTGTGCCACCTTGCGGATGGCACCCTCCCAAGGGTCGGGAATGGTCTGGACGCCCCATGTCTGCGTAGTCTTGCGCAGGTTGCTGCCACTGTTCTCGTCGCTGCTGGACACGTGATTCCTGTTGGCGCCTGGCGCCTGTTGGTCTGGATTTGAGGATGATTACGGCCCAGCCTGAACGCTGGATCAAGTAAGTGCAAATTTTTTCGCTCGGACGGCCGACACTCCCCGCTCTGATCTGAATCCCGCAATTACCCGTAAGTAATGCATTCAGGAGAATTGCACCGTGAACCAGATGACCCCACTTTCAGACCCGCGCAGGAAATTCCTGCTTCAGGACTTCAAGGCCTTTTACCTTGAACCCAGTCCTGCCAGTCTGGAAAGGCTCGACCGTCTGTATACGCAGGACATCGAGTTCCGTGACCCGCTGCACGCCATCCACGGCATCCTGGCGTTCAAAAGCTACCTGAAAGGCGTCTACGCCGGACCCACTGATATCCGCTTCGAGTATCTGGACGAGCATTGCGACGAGCACTGGGCGTCCATCACTTGGGTGGCCACTTATCGCCACGGCGCGCTTGGGGGTGGTCGCACGCTGACGCTGCGGGGCACCACCCAGATTCGTTTCACTGACCGGATTTTCTATCAGGAAGATTTTTTCGACGTTGGTGCCATGGTGTATCAGCACCTGCCAGTACTGGGAACCGTGGTCCGCTACATCAACAGGCGCATCCGCCGCTGAACAGGTCTCATCATGCCTTTCACACCCCTCTCGCGATTCTTCCTGGCCGGACTCCTGTTCGCACAGAGCACACCTGGCGCAGCAGCACCCTGGACGATCGGCACGGCCTACAACACCGGTGATGGCAGCGTGGCCTACCGGGAATTGCACTACCACGCTCCCGGATACCCGGGCCTCTCGAGCCGGGTGGATTATCAGGACGCCGAGGGCGAGGTGATTGTCAGCAAACAAATGGATTTCTCTCGCTCGCAGACGGCACCCGCCATTGATCAGACTGATCTGCGTACCAGTACACGGGTCTTCGCACGCCACGAAGATGGGCGCCTGCAGGTCGGCTATCAGCGCAATGCAGATGCAGCGCTGCGGACAGACACCATACGGCTGACCCCGAATCTGATCGTCGACGCGGGCTTCGATCCGTTCGTGCGGTCACAGTGGGACGCGCTGACAGCCGGTCGCGCGGTATCGGCCTCCTTCTTCTTGCCTTCCCGGCTGGACACTATCAGTGTCAGCATCGCACCAGTGCCGCGCGAAGAATGTGCGCAGGTGCAAGGCGATGTGCTGTGCCTGATGGTCAGACCAGCGGGCATGCTGCGAGTTGTAAGCTGGTTCGTGGAGCCACTGCGACTGGCCTATGATCTGGAACAGCAACGCCTTCTGATGTTCCGTGGCCTGAGCAATCTTCTGGATGCCCGGGGCGAGCCGCAGGACGTGCTGGTGCTGTTCGAGTATGACGCCGCTCACTTGACGGCGCTCGCGCTCACTCCTCCAGCAGGGGAATAGTCAGGATGATGGTGACGCCCTCGGCATCACGCAGATTCTCCGCGCGAATCTGGCCGTGGTGGAACTCGGTCACCAGGCGGGCAATGTGCAGGCCGATGCCCAGATGCGGCTGCCGCTGTTTTTCCTTAGGCCGGACCGAAATCATGGAATCGAACAGACGGCCCTTCATTGCTTCGGGCAGATAGGGCCCGAAATTGGACACCTTCACCACGGCCTGTTCGCGCACAGTGTGGCAGTAGATCGAGATCGGCCTTCCCGGATAGGTGAACTCCACGGCGTTGGCGATCAGTTTGTCCATCAGCTGCGCAATGTATTCCGGCACTCCCAGAATCTTTACCGGCCCTTCAATATCAGACACAAGGGTGAAATCCGGGTAGGCAAGCCGGTACCCCTCTACGCAGCCATTGATGACCCTGGCCAGATCAATCTTCTCTTTCTCCGATGTCTGGAGCATCTGCTCCAGCCGCGTCGCCTCGCTCATGTTGGTGAGGATCAGGTTGAGCCGGCTGATGCCTTCTTCAGCACGCTGAATGTAGATGGCGGACTCCTTGTCCTGTGACACCATGCCCAGATTTTCGAGGGAGGAGCGCACCACCGTGACGGGTGTTCGCAATTCGTGGGAAAGACGCGCGGACATGTTCTCCAGATAACTGGTGTATTGAGTCAGGCGTTCCACGATGCTGGAGAAGCTGCGGGAAAGATCACCGATCTCATCGGAATTCTTGCTGGCCACGATGCTTTTGCGCAGGCGCCCGCTCTCGTCAATGATGCTCTCCGCCTGATTGCGCAGATCGCGGATGCGTCCGGAGATTCGCGAGGCGAATGCGAACAACCCGAAGGAGATTACCGCCATCACGCCAAGAATGGTGTTGAAGAGCGTTTCCAGGGCCTGATTGCGGAATGTGCGAATGCCGTTCATGTTCTGATCGACGATCACCGCGCCCATCACCTCGCCATCGGCGACGATGGGATGCGCCGCTTCCAGAATGCGCGTCTGCGTATCCTGCAGCGTGCGGAACTGAGTGGTCGGCTGCCCCTGCAGTGCCGAGTCGATGTGCTGCCCCTCTGCCGTACCACCGGCATACAACTCGTCGATGAACTCGTTGGAAGGCATGGTGAGGATGCGATAGTAAAGCGGATGCAGAATGCGGTCTTCAATGAAGGCCCAGTACTTGTTGACGCTCGACACTTCGGGCTCAAGATCCAGCAGCAGTCCTGTGGCCGACTGGATGTCCCCCACGCTCAGCAGAATGCGGCCGCCGCGGTCGATCACCTGGATGCGGGAGTTGGTGTGCCCCATGCCTTCGACGATGCGGTCGATCTCTGGCGTCGGCCGTCGCAGCGAACCGAGTTGCCTGGGATCATTCACCGCCGAGGTGGCTACAACCCCTGACACCGCGCGATTTTCTGCGTCGTCCACGTCATAAATGGCAAACCCGATCTGATCGCCCAGCATGGAGAGCGGCAGCCGCAGCTCGATTTCGTACCCATCCTGTACTTCGTACCACTGGCCCGCTATGCGCTCTTCGTGCAGCAAGGACGTGACATCAAGCATGTCGGGGCCAATCTCATAGGCGTACAGGAATTCCGGCCCGCGCGGCGCGACCACATAGCGCTTGAACTCGCCCTCGCGGGTGACCAGCGAAATCTGCATGAAGTCCGCGCGGTGGATGCTCAGACTGTCGGCACTGCGGTAGACAACGTTGTCGTCCTGCACTTTCAGGTAGGCATAGAGAAAGCGGTTGTACTCGCCTGCCAGCAGTTTGAAGTTCAGGGAACTGTCGTTGTGGTAATAGCGGGTCCAGGGCCCCTGGGGATTGAGCTCGGTGCCGATCGCATCGTCCTTGCCGTAGGAAAGCTCGTAGCGCTGATAGTCCTGCCAGTCCACCAGGGTGCTGTCGTCCAGCGACAGCGGATAGAACACCGGATACGCGTAGAGATCATCGCTCTCGCGCGCCACGCTGTAGCTGCCCTCGTCGAAGAGCTCGGGCCGCTCGTTCAGTGCAGTGGCCAGCGCCCGCGCGGTGCCCAGTACGGTCTGCTCCTGACCGCGGCGCAGGTAATCTTCCATCTCGAGGATGTATTGGTAGCCGAGCCAGGGAATCACCAGCAGGAAACTGGACAAGAACACCAGCTTGAAGCGGATTCCGAACGGATTCTTGAGATAACGGGCCATTGTCAGTCGATGTTGCCGGAGGTGTTTTGAGGGTTCCAGCGATACCCCATGCCATAGACCGTCTCAATGCAGTCAAAGCTCTCATCCACCAGCATGAACTTCTTGCGGATGCGCTTCACGTGGGAGGTGATGGTGCTGCCATCCACGAAGATCTTGGATTCCTGCATCAGGATCTGGCGGCTCTTCACGTGACCAGGGAATTTTACCAGGGCATGCACCATCCAGAATTCAGTCACGGTCAGCGGGACAGGATTGCCATCCCACTGAATGGTCAGGCGACCGATATCCAGGGTCAGCTTGTCGCGCTGCAGCAGGTTCTCGGGTGACGTGGGCTGATCAAGCACATCCAGCCGGCGGAACAGCGCCGCGATGCGGGCCGACAGATGCGGCAGACTGATGTCCTTGGTGAGATAGTCGTCGGCACCCATGCGCAGGCCGCTGACAGTGTCAAAGTCGTTGTCTCGGGCGGTCAGAAAGATGATGGGCAGGGTGTCGGACATCGATCGCAGCGACTGGCACAGCGTGAAGCCGCCGTCGTATTCGCTCTCCAGCCCGATGTCGATGATGGCCAGATTGGGCAGACGGATGTCGAAGGAGCGCATGGCATCACGCCGGTTCGCATAGGTCTGCACGTCGTAGCCCTGCTTGCGCAGAACATCCGCGTAATTCTCGCGAATGGCGGCCTCGTCTTCCACGATTGCGATACGTCTAGCCATATGCACCTTTGCACCTCTCCATGAGGGAGTCCCGAGGACTATACAGCAATTCCCGAAGCAATGGTGTGCCGCGCGCTGCCTGCATTTGCGGCATTACCGCAGCGCCTTTTTTTTGCCACATTGAATCAGCAGATCGCCGTGTTCGCTCTGGAACTTCCGGGGTGGCAAGCGCACTAACCTGATGTACGCGCGCAGTTTGCGTGACGCTTTCATCCACTGGCAGCCTTTACAGCGGAGCTTTTCAGATGAGTCAGATCAAACTGGTAATAGGCAACAAGAACTACTCCTCCTGGTCCATGCGGCCATGGCTGCTCCTCAAGGCGTTCGGCGTTCCCTTCGAAGAGATCAACATTGCCCTGTACCGTGGCGACACGGCGGAGAAGCTCGGACCCTATTCCCCCTCACTGAAAGTGCCGGCCCTGCTGCACAACGAGACTACCGTCTGGGAATCTCTGGCCATCTGCGAATACATTTCCGAACAACTGCTGGAGGGCCGCGGCTGGCCGGCGAACCCCAAGAAGCGCGCGAGTGCCCGCTCAGTGGCATCCGAAGTCCACGCGGAATTTGCAAATCTGCGCAAGGAATGGCCGATGAACTGCAAGGCGTCTGTAGAAATGACGGTGACGGAGCGCCTGGCGGACGAAATTGCCCGTATCGACGGCATCTGGAGCTGCTGCCGGCGCAAGCACGGCACGGGAGGGGACTACCTGTTCGGAAGATTTTCCATCGCGGACTGCATGATGGCGCCTGTCGCCATCGCCTTCCGCGCCTATGGCGCCAAACTCAGCCTGGATGCTCAGCGCTATGCGAACACCCTGCTCGCCAATCCCCATGTGGCGGACTGGGTTGCGCAGGGCCGCGCAGAGAAGGAGCCCGTCACCATGAGCGTAGTGAACAGTCTGGCGGGCTGATTGTGGGCCTGGTGGGAGCGAAATTATTCCGGCGCCTTGCGCGCCGCCAGCACATCCTTCAGCTTCAGCGCCATCTCACGGACAGCCTTGTCGGTTTCTTCCCAGGCGATACAGGCATCCGTTACCGACACGCCGTACTTCAGCTCGGACAAATCCTTCGGAATGCTCTGATTGCCGTAGTTCAGGTTGCTTTCCACCATCACGCCAATGATTGACTCATTGCCTTCCAGGATCTGGTGCGTGATGTCCTTCAGCACCAGGGGCTGCACGGACGCATCCTTGTTCGAATTGGCATGACTGCAATCGATCATGATGTTGCTGCTCACGCCGCCTTTCTTCAGCGCGGCTTCACACTGCGCCACATGCACCGAATCATAATTCGGGCCGGCACTGCCGCCCCGCAGCACCACGTGTGCGTAGGGGTTGCCCTTGGTGGTCACCACCGACACCTGTCCCTGGCTGTTGATGCCCAGAAAGCGATGCGAGCTGCGCACGGATTGCATGGCATTGATGGCGACGGTCAGGCCGCCATCCGTGCCGTTCTTGAAGCCAACCGGTGAAGACAGTCCGCTGGACATCTCGCGATGCGTCTGCGACTCCGTGGTGCGTGCGCCGATGGCAGACCAGGCAATGATGTCCTGCAGGTATTGCGGGGAAATCGGGTCCAGCGCTTCCGTGGAAGTGGGCAGTCCCTTCTGTGCAATGTCCAGCAAAAGCTTGCGCCCCTTGCGCAGACCATCCTCAATCTTGAACGAGTCATCCATGTAGGGGTCGTTGATCAGGCCCTTCCATCCCACCGACGTGCGGGGCTTCTCGAAGTAGACACGCATCACCAGATACAGACTGTCCTTGACGGCCTCCGCCAGCGTGCACAGACGGTCGGCATATTCCAGCGCAGCGCCGGTATCATGGATGGAGCAGGGTCCGATGACCACGAACAGGCGCGGGTCCTTGCGATCCAGAATATCGAAAATGGTCTGCCGCGCCGAGCGCACGGATTCGAGTGCGGCGCCCTGCAAAGGCAGCTCCGTCTTGAGCTGCTCGGGCGTGATCAGCGTCTCAATGGAGGCGATATTGGTGTCGTCAGTGCGTAGGATGCTCATGAAACAATAACTCTTCTCAATAATTTGTCAGTGTGGAAGCAGGTTGTGGGAGCGGGCTGTGGGAGCGGGCCTGCCCGCGAACTCCACCGGGCGCTTCAAACCCGACGGTACAATTCTCTTCCCGTCTGGTTGTAGGTTTCGGCCATTTCATCGAGACCGGACTGCAAGGCGACATCGACGCTTTCGAGAGCGTTTTTTGCCGCGTAGTCGCGCACTTCCTGACTGATCTTCATCGAACAGAACTTGGGGCCGCACATGGAGCAGAAGTGCGCCACCTTGCCGGACTGTTTCGGTAAAGTCTCGTCGTGGAAACTGCGCGCGGTATCCGGATCCAGCGCCAGATTGAACTGGTCCTCCCAGCGGAATTCGAAGCGTGCCTTGGACAGTGCGTTGTCCCGCAATTGCGCGCCGGGATGCCCTTTCGCCAGGTCAGCGGCATGGGCCGCAATCTTGTAGGCGATCAGACCGTCCTTGACATCCTGCTTGTTGGGCAGGCCAAGATGCTCTTTAGGCGTCACGTAGCACAGCATCGCACAGCCGAACCAGCCGATCATGGCGGCGCCAATGCCGGATGTAATGTGGTCATAGCCCGGCGCAATGTCGGTGGTCAATGGGCCGAGTGTGTAGAAAGGGGCCTCGCCGCACACTTCCAGCTGCCGGTCCATGTTCTCCTTGATCATGTGCATCGGCACATGGCCGGGGCCCTCGATCATGCACTGAACGTCGTGCTTCCACGCCACCTGTGTCAGCTCGCCCAGGGTTTCCAGCTCGCCGAACTGGGCTGCGTCGTTGGCATCGGCAATCGAGCCGGGGCGCAGACCATCACCCAGGGAGAAGGACACATCATAGGCCTTCATGATTTCGCAGATGTCTTCGAAATGCGTGTAAAGGAAATTCTCCTTGTGGTGCGCCAGGCACCATTTCGCCATGATGGAGCCGCCGCGGGACACGATGCCGGTGACGCGCTTGGCGGTCAGCGGCACATAACGCAACAGCACGCCTGCATGGATCGTGAAGTAGTCGACGCCCTGCTCGGCCTGTTCGATCAGCGTATCGCGGAAAATCTCCCAGGTCAGATCCTCGGCAACGCCGTCCACTTTCTCCAGCGCCTGGTAGATCGGCACTGTGCCGATGGGCAGCATGGAGTTGCGGATGATCCACTCGCGGGTCTCGTGGATGTTCCTGCCGGTGGACAGATCCATCACCGTGTCGGCACCCCAGTGCGCGGACCAGGTGAGCTTCTCCACTTCTTCTTCGATGGACGAGCTGAGCGCGGAGTTGCCGATATTGGAATTGATCTTCACCAGAAAGTTGCGCCCGATGATCATCGGTTCCACTTCAGGGTGATTGATGTTCAGCGGAATGATGGCGCGGCCGCGCGCGACTTCAGAGCGCACGAATTCCGGCGTGATTTCCTTCGGAATGGCTGCCCCGAAAGACTCACCTTTGTGCTGCGGGCTCAGCGCCGCCTGTTCGCGGGCCTGCATGAAGCTCATGTTCTCGCGGATGGCGATGTATTCCATCTCGGGCGTGATGATGCCTTTGCGCGCATAGTGCAGCTGCGTGACATTGGCGCCGGCTTTGGCGCGACGCGGCGGACGCACATGTTCGAAACGCAGATGGGCCGTGCGCAGATCGCTCTGGCGCTGGCGGCCAAATGTGGATGTGACGCCTGACAGCACTTCCGTGTCGCCGCGCTCCGCGATCCACCCGGCGCGTATTGGCGGCAGGCCGGCGCGCAGGTCAATGCGCACGGCAGGGTCGGAGTACACACCCGAGGTGTCATACACGCGCACAGGTGCATTAGGTTCGTGCCCGCTTTCTGTCAGCGTGTTGGTCAGCACGATCTCGCGCATGGGCACCAGCAGATCAGTGCGGCTTCCCTGCACATAGACTTTACTTGAGCCGGTGAAACGGTAATGAGTGGTGTCATCGAGGCGGGCGATCTTGTCGAGAAACTGTTCTGCATTGGCGGTCATGGCTTCGTCCTGTAAATGGCGGGCCGCAAGTGACGTGGCGGACCGGGCTGCATTATGCCTCAATCACTTCGTATGTGTCACAAGCCGTCCGGGCGCGACTTTTTTATGCGAAGCAAACCGGAAAGGCTGTTAGCTGCGTATCAAGCAGGGTGTCAGGAGTACGACGTGACAAGCATGCCGGACTTCCCCAGCACAAGACCGCTGGTTTGTCACCTATGGTGACACTGTGTAGAATGCCGCCGTGTTGAACATACCCTCGAGGGCCTGCTCAAGACCTTCCCGGATTCCAGCAAAACCAGCGACTGGACAAGCTGCTCCTCTGCGCTTTACTAAACATACGAATCAAGACACAAGGTCACTCACTATGGGACGCTTTACTCACCGCCTCGGACTGTTGCTCTGCCTCTCGACCGCCACCACTCCTGTACTGGCAGATGATCTGGTTTCCATCCTTGACCTCGCCATGCGCAATGATCCCTCCCTGCGACAGGCCGAAGCCCAGTACCAGTCACGCCGAACGCTTCTGGACCAGGGCCGCGCCGTGCTGCTACCCAATATTGCGTTGCAGGGTTCCACCACCCGCCAGACTTTCGGTCCTGCGGGCGAAATGAGTTTCCGTCCCGGCCAGAACTCCCACGGCTACCGACTGAACATCAACCAGGCCCTGTTCAACATGAGCGCTTGGTACACCTACCAGGGCGCCAAGCTGCAGGACCAGGCTGGCGCCATCAGCTACGCCGCCCAGGAACAGAACCTGATCATTCGCGTAGCCACCGCCTATTTCAACGTGCTGCGGGCCATGGACGATCTCGAGACCAGCGTCCAGGAAGAGCAGGCGGCGGAGCGGCAGTTTGAACAGACCCGCCAACGCGAAGAAGTCGGGCTGATCGCCATTACGGAAGTCTACGAAAGCCAGGCCGCCTATGACCTGGCTCGCAACAACACCATCATTGCCGAAGACACGCTGGCTTCAGCCTTCGAAGCGCTGGAAGCCATCACCGGTCAGCCGCACCCCAATGTCGAAGTGCTGCGCGAAGATTTCCCGGTGGTAAACGCGGAAGGCACCAACGAGTCCTGGACCGAGCAGGCTCTGAACGGCAATCTGGCGCTGATTGCTGCCCGCTACAATCTGGAAGCGCAGCAGGAGAATCTGAAGGCGCGCAAGTCCGACCACTTGCCCACAATCTCGTTGACGGGCGCCTTCAACCACAACGTGACAGCCGGCGGTCAGGGCGCTGACGGCGGCTTGCGCAGCACCGGCGCGATTGACGGCACTACGCTCAGTCTGAACATCAACATTCCCCTGTACGCCGGCGGCGGCACCACCGCCCGACGCCGTGCCGCGGAGTACGATGTCGTGGCCCAGCAGGAGCAGGTCAGCCTGACACGCCGCCAGACCACGCAGGATGCCCGCAATGCCTACCGTCGCGTGAACACCGATGCGCTGGTGGTGTCGCAGCGCCAGCAGGCCATCACGTCGGCACAGAGCGCGCTGGAAGCTATTGAAGTGGGCTATGAAGTGGGCACGCGCAACATCGTGGACGTGCTGCAGGCGCGCCAGCAGTTGTTCGTGGCCCTGCGCAATTATTCTGATGCCCGTTACAACTACGTGCTGGATTCGCTCCGTCTGAAACAGGTTACCGGCCTGCTCAGTCCTCAGGATATTCTCGAACTCAATGAGTGGCTGGAAGAAGAGCCCGTCACCGCACCATAACCAGGCGCGGCAGACGCGGCCCAGCGGCGGGTAGACTCGGCAGGATTCCTCGTTTATCCTCCGGCTACCCGCGATTCGCAGAAATGTGAACCTGCTCACAAAAATAAAAAAAGGTCGTCCCCACAGTGTCTTTCGCAGCTCGTCCCCTGCTGTGGCGCCTGAGCGTCACTCCGCTAGTAATCCTCGTTTTCTCGGTGGCATGGTTGCAAAACCCTGCCGCTGTGCCGGTGTCGTTCCTCGACGATCATGCCGGTGCGCCCACCCTGAAACTCTCGCCCAGCTCTCCGTTCGTGAACAGTTTTGCGTCTTCCGATGTCGATGAATACGTGCACTCCGCCGCCCTGACACCCTTGTCCGATGACTCCCTGCTGACCGTCTGGTTTGCCGGCTCCCGGGAAGGCGCGGGGGATGTGCAGATTCGCGGAGCACACTTCGACGTGAGCGCAGAGACCTGGCACGACGAATTCGTGCTGGCCACAAGGGAGTCCACCCAGGTGGGATTGAACCGCTACATCCGCAAGCTGGGCAATCCGGTAGTGGCCATGGCCCCGGACCACCGTCTGTGGCTCTTCTATGTGTCGGTGTCCATTGGTGGCTGGGGCGGCAGTGCCATCAATGCCATGGTGTCGGAGGATCTGGGCGCCACCTGGTCACCGCCGCGCCGCCTTGTCACTTCGCCCTTCTTCAATATCAGCACACTGGTGCGCAGCGCCCCGGTGTTCCACCAGAACGGTTCCATCGGCCTGCCCGTGTACCATGAATTCCTGGGCAAGTTTGCCGAATACCTGTACTTGTCGGCTGACGGGGAAGTGCTGGACAAGTACCGCATCAGCCGCGGCAATCATTCACTGCAACCCACCATCGTGCCCACAGGGCGCGACTCTGCCATCGCCATGCTGCGCTATGCCGGCACTGAACATCACCGTGTGCTGGCCAGTCGTACTGAAGACGCCGGGCGCACCTGGTCGGCACCTGTCCCGCTGGAACCCTTCAATCCGAATTCTTCGCTCTCGGCAGCGCTGACCCACCGCAACACCTTGCTGGTCGCACTCAACAATCTGCGGGATGGCCGCTTCCGTCTCAGCCTTTATGAGACTGACCTTGAAATGGAGAACTGGGAGCATCTGATTGACCTGGATGCCTCGCCCGATCCGGATGGGGACCCCTTGCCCGAAAGCAGCTTCACGCCTGCGCTGCGGCGGCAATTCATGGCATCAAGCGGAGCAGACCGGGACGACCTGCTGAGCGGCTTCATGGCCGAGGTGGATGAGCGGATGTGCCGCCGCGACGGCTGCGAGTTCGAGTACGAATACCCCTATCTTGTGCACACACGGGATGGCATCTTCCACCTGGTGTATTCCTGGAACAACAGCTTCATCAAGCACGTCAGTTTCACGGAAGACTGGCTGGAGTCGCGCCGCTGATGCTGCAGAGCGTATTCGCCTTATGGCAGCCGCTGCTGTCTTTTGCCCTGCCTCTGTTCCTGGCGCTGCCTGGCGCCCGGCTTTCCGTGCCGCTGCGCGGCGCCCTGCTGCTGACTTTGCTCGGGCTGGCAATGGTGCCGATCAACGGGATTTCTCCCGCCACTTACGTACGCAGCGTGTTCGACGATCTGGCTCTGACCACCACATTTGCCCTGTTGCTGGGAACAGCGGTGCGCATGGACTGGATCAGGCGCCCGGACGAAGCACATTTGACGGGGTTGTTGTGGATGTTCGCTGCAATAAGCCTGGTGCTGTATCCGGCAACGTTGGGGCTTACTTACCTGGATCCCTACCGCCTGGGCTATGCGCCACGCCTGCTGTTGGCAGTGGCAGGCACTCTCACCCTCGCCTTGTTGTGGCGGCGCCATTATCTGGCAACTGCAATGTTGTGCGTGGCTACACTGGGGTTCACGCTGGAACTGAAAGAGTCCACCAATTACTGGGACTATCTGATCGACCCCGCGCTGGGCATCTTCTGTCTGGTCGTTCTGCTGCGCCGGCACTGGCGCGTCGTCATTCCCGCACGTTATCGGTCAGCATGAAGCGCGACGCTTCGTAAAGGCCGCGTCCCAGGTCCAGCAAACGCCTGTACTCCTCCGGATGTTGTTCTGCCACGTTCTGCAGGGGCTCGGTAGAGGCCAGGTCGTGCATGGACGGGTCTGTACCATCGTGATTCATCTGCAGCAGAAAATCCCGCGTGACGACGCCTATGAGCGGGAAAGTGCCTTCGCGCAGCACCACCGGGATGGCACGCTCGCCCTCCGGCGAAGGCAGCTGAATATCTCTTCCCATGGTGCGGGTGGTGTACTCCACGCCGGCAAGTCCTGCCACGGTGGGCAGCAGGTCGGCCAGACCCGTGGCCTCCTCGAACACCCTAGGCGCCAGCAGCCCCGGCGCATGAATCAGCATCGGCACGTGATTGCTCTCCAGCCCCAGCTGCTCGAACGCCGGCGGCATGTGCGGCAGCTGGGAGATGCGGGTGTTGTGATCGCCGAACATCACGAAGATGGTGTTCTCGTAATAGCCACCTTCCTTCGCCATCTCCATGAAGCGGCCAATGTTGAAGTCCAGCAGGCGCACTGCGTTGTATTGCTCCAGGCTGCGCGAGCCGAACTCCTGCACCTGTTCCAGTGGCAGGTTCAGAGCTTCGAAGCCGTCGTTGTCCTCGGGAATCGTGAAGGGCCGGTGATTGCCGGCTGTCTGGATATAGGCGAAGAAGGGCTTGTCCTTTGGCAACGCCTGAATGATCTGGTCGCTCTCCTTGAACAGATCCAGGTCGGAAATGCCCCACACATCGACATTGGCCGCCTGCCAGTAGCCTTCTTCATAAAGCGTTACATCGTCGATGCTCTGCATGATCACGCCATTGATATTGGCCCAGCCGGCGCTGCCCCCCACCGTGTAGATCTTCTCGTAACCCTCCAGGGCATTGATCAGCGTGTTCTGGCGGATGATGAAGGGATTGCGGCTCGCCGTCTCCTGCCGGGTGACATCGGGAATGCCGGTGATGCTGGCCCAGACCGTTTTCGCCGTTCCGGTAACCGGCACATAGAAGTGCTTGAAGAACCAGCTCTGCGGCGCCAGCGCATCGAGCACCGGTGTCGGGTTCAGCGGATTGCCATAGGCGCCCACTGCGCTGGCACCCAGTGACTCAAGCATGATGAAGACGATGTTGGGCTTGCGTTCGCCCGACAGTGCATGGGGCTGCACGCCGATTTGACGCTCGAAGCGGATGCCGTCGCCTGCGGGTGTCACGCCGAGATAACTGGCCACCACCGGGTAAAGCATCTGCAGCGCCTCGGCGTCATACCCGGAGTCCTGCACGTTCCAGGTGTCATAGAGGAACAGCAGCGGGTTCAGCCCCAGTGAACCGATCTGGCTGTCGCCCGAGAAGAAGGCATCGCTCCAGCGCAGCGGCACCGGGTTTTCGATGTTGATGTTGGTGTAGCGGCCCAGCAGACCGATCAGCACCAGCACCGTGACAGCGGCGCCGCCGAAGCCGGCCGCCCGACGCGAAATGCGTGCCTGCGGCCGGTCCAGCGTGACGCGCTCCAGGCCCATGAAGGCGGCCAGCGTCAGCGCCACGGTGGTGAGCCAGCCCAGGGTGATCCACACCACCGGGTACGTCTGCCAGATCATGTCGGTGGATATCTGGGCATCAGCGGTGAAGCGGAACGCCGAGGCGTTCAGGCGCACACCCAGATAGGCGTAGTGGCCGAAGTCGAACACGTAGAGGAGCACCAGCAAGAACAGCAAGAGGGCCAGGTAGCCCCGGATCGCCCACCGGGTCTGGCGCGCGAAACGCTCACGCAGTCGCGGCAGCAACAGCGTGATGCCCACCGGCAGCATCAGCAGCAACGCCAGCCGCATGTCGAACTGCAGGCCAATGCCCAGGGTAGGCCACATGGCCTCGGGATTTTCATC
Organism: Klebsiella pneumoniae; assembly: GCA_945877175.1. Lineage (GTDB taxonomy): Bacteria > Pseudomonadota > Gammaproteobacteria > Pseudomonadales > Pseudohongiellaceae > UBA5078. The sequence continues at coordinate 16,760 of CAMCRC010000021.1, forward strand.
GAGCGACACGCCGGAGAAGCCCAGCAGGAACACCGCACGCAGAGCCGCCAGCAAGAGGAACAGAAGGCCTGTCCCCCCGGCAAAAAAGCGCAGACGCCGCGATAACAGAAAATTCATGCTCGTTCTCTCATCCAGGTCATCGGGTTGAACCCAGCGCCTTCGCACGGTCATCGCGACCGGTATCGGGCGCCACACTCCAGCCCTGCAGATTGTCGTTCACCAGTTGCGCCAGCGCGGCGATGTGGCCCGGCCGGTCATTCAGCGCAGTGATGTATTCGTAACGCTCGCCACCGGCCTCTTCGAAGTAGTGCTTGTTCTCTTCGCCGATTTCCTCGATGGTCTCCAGACAGTCCGCCGAGAACCCCGGGCAGAACACCTGCACCGATTTGACACCCTGCGCCGGGAAGGCCTTCAGCGTGGCATCGGTATACGGCTTCAGCCACTCTTCACGCCCGAAGCGCGACTGGAAGGTGGTGACGTACTCGTCCTTGCCCAGCCCCAGTTTTTCGGCGATCAGCCGCGCGGACTTGTGGCACTCGCAGTGGTAAGGGTCACCGTTGTGCAGATAGCGCATCGGTATGCCATGGAAGGAGAACATCAGCTTGTCTGCCCGGCCGTGGGTCTGCCAGTGCTCTTCAATGCGCCGGGCGGCCGCGTCGATGAAGGGCGTGTAATCATGATAATGCGAGACAAAGCGCAGATCGGGAATCCAGCGCCGGGTAGTGAAATCCTTCGCGATGGCATCGAAGGTGGACGCCGCTGTGGACCCGGAATACTGCGGATACAGCGGCAGCACCAGCAGCTTGCGTACACCCTTGTTGAACATGGATTCGAGCACGGAGGGGATGGACGGATTGCCGTAACGCATGGCGAAGTCGACTACGACATTGCCCTGCCCCTGTTCTGCCAGAAGCGCCTGCAGCGCCTTGCTCTGATTGCGGGTATGGAACAGCAGCGGCGAGCCTTCGTCCGTGAACACGGTGGCGTAGGCTTTGGCAGAGCGCCTGGGACGAATCCGCAGAATCACGCCATTGAGCGCGAGCCACCAGATCAGACGTGGCACCTCAACCACCCGGGGGTCCCAGAGAAACTCTTTCAGGTAGCGGTGCAATGCCTTGGGAGTCGGCGCATCCGGTGTGCCGAGATTGGTGATCAGGACCCCGATGCGATCCTCCTGCTGGTGCGTGAACGTCGGACTGCCGTTGTATTTCATGCGTAACCTTTGCTGTTGAAACTGATGGTGCTCCGTATACGTCAGCGGAACAGATCAAGATCGACGGCTTCTGCCATCGCCTTGTAGCCTTCGTCATTGGGGTGCAGATTGTCGGTGGTGTAGGAAGGCACGAGCCGGGTGATGTGGGACGGGTCGCGGGCCGGGATCTCGAAGTCGATGATGCCGTCGAACTCGCCACTGGTGCGGATCCAGGCGTTGACCGCCTGCCGCTTAACTTCGCCTTCCGGCGTGTAATACGCGGCGCCTTCAAAGGGTGTCAACGTGGCACCGATGATCTTGATGCCACGGGCGTGGGCGCGGGTGATGATCTGGCGGTAACCGGCAATGATCTCCTCCGGCGTCACCTCTTCCCCCGGCACCATCAGCGCGGGCATGCCGATATCATTGATGCCTTCAAGCAGCACGATGTGGCTGACATTGGAGAGCGCCAGCACGTCGCGCTCGAAGCGCAACTGCAGGTTCTCGCCGAAGCGCGGGGAGTTTTCCTGCAGCACGCGGTTGCCGCTGATGCCGGCATTGGCGATGGCGAAGTCGGGCACCTGCGGGTCCAGCAGCATGCGGCGCGCCAGGTAGTTCGGCCAGCGATTGTTCAGATTGGCATTGGAGCCCACGCCGTCAGTGATCGAGTCGCCCAGGGTAACGATGGTGGTGATGTTGTCACTGCGCCCCACATCGATGGCGGTGAGGTAATTCCAGACAGGGATTTCTTCTGCAGTATTGAATGGCACGCTGCCGGTGAAGTCGCCGGGGGCCGACACATAGCTGGTCTGCGCCGCCGCAAGATGGGTGGTGACGGTGCCACTGGGCGCCGGAATGTAGAGACTCACGGCCAGATTGCTGAGCTGCGGCACGGTGAATGCTACCGGGTCGCTGAACACCAGGCCGCCACGGGCGATGGTGATGCTCTCTTCGCCTCCGAAGGTCAGGCGGGTCAGCGACTCGGGCACGACAGCGCTGCCTTCGGACTGCAGGGCGATGGTGGCCGAGCCGATCTGCAGACGCTTGTTGCCGTGGGTGTTGGACAAGCGCACCCGCACCACATCGCCGCCGGCACTGCTGTGCACGATCAGCCGCAGGGTCTGGTTGTCATAGGCATCGGTAATCGCCTCCGGTGGCAACAGGCCCGGCGGCAGTGAACTGGGGGCGGCAGCCCAGGTGGTCACCCAGTTCAGGTCCTGCTGCGCCAGGGCCAGGGGCGTGAACGCAATCAGCAGGGCACTGGCGAGCACACGCAGAGTGTGCAGGAAAGTCGGTCGGAACAGGTGGTGCGCGAGGGTGTTGTTCATGGGCATCTTCTTGTTGTTATGAGCTTTTTGATGGAAAGCGCTGCAGACATCTGGGTGCTTGCCAGACTGGGGCGAAAGTAAACCACCTGCCCTCAAGAATCAATGCCGGCGCGCCTCAGACGCCCGTCATGAAGCGGCTGCGGAAGGCGAAGAAAACAGCGCCCATGATGCACAGTGCACTCCAAAGATAGTCCAGTTTCAGCGGCTCTTTCAGGTAGAACAGCGCGAAGGGCACGAACACCGTCAATGTGATGGCCTCCTGCATGATCTTGAGCTGGCCCACCGACAGCACCGTGTAGCCGATGCGGTTGGCCGGCACCTGCAGCAGGTATTCGAACAGGGCGATGCCCCAGCTGAGCAGCGCCGCGATGATCCATGGCTTCTGATTCATGTCCTTCAAGTGGGCATACCAGGCGAAGGTCATGAAGACATTGCTGAGGGTGAGCAGGGAGATCGAAACCAGGATGGGATTGTTCATGGCGCCTTGTTTCCAGTGCAGCGGTCAATGGCGGCGAGTGTAGCGTCCGCCAGCGTGTCCTGCATCTGCTGGCGCGCCGGGTCCCAGCGCGGCGTCTGCCCAAGTGCCGACCAGCCCGGATACTCGCGACAGCGGCGCAGCGCGCCCGGCAGCGCTTCCTGCCAGACTGTCGCGGCCAGCGTGTCCTGCAGGGCAATCTGCGCCACGGCGGCATGACCCCGCGCTTCCAGCGCCAGCACCAAGTGCAGCTGACGGGTGGCCAGCACACGCAGAATGGCTTCGTCGACCCGCAGGTAGCGGCTGCCTGTCACGGCACTGGTCACTGTCTGACTCACGCCCCGCAGCAGTCTGCGCCCGAAGCGCTGCAGCGTTGGCAGGCCACCGCCCAGCAGCGCTCCGAGGGCCGCACCCGAGCCCAGCGTGGTGCCGCCCAGCATCAGATCGATGCCGAAACCTGCCGCTGCGCCCGCCGCCGCGCCGCTTCCCAGTGTGATGCCCAGGGACGTCAAGGTCGCCGGATCGAACAGATCTTCCTGCCAGCGGCCATCGCTCAGGGGCAGATGGCCGGCATCCAGGTCCTGCCGGCTGAAGCGATAGAGTCCCAGCAGGGCATCCACGCAGACCTGTTCCCGCTCGCGGATGCGGCGGTTCAGCGTCTGCAGCGCCACAGCCAGCGCGGCCTCGTCGGTGCCGTTGCGCACCCGTATGCGGCAGGCGGCCACGTCGATGAACAGGTCAGCCAGCAACCGGGTGGCGGCGCCGCGCCGGCCGAGGGCCTGACGCTCATGCTCCTCCACCAGCCGCAGCAGCGCCGCGCCGCTCAAGTCCAGCAGTGTGGCAAGCTTCTCGTACAGGATGCGTTCGCCGCCGCGAGCCGGCGCCACCGTGTCGAAGCTCACCACCACGTGCAGGCCCAGCCGCGCCAGCGCCTCGCGCCACGCCGCTTCGCTGGGGCGCGCGTCGCCCACGAAATTGAGCAGGGGCAGCAGCGGCACCGCACAGCCAGCCAGAATCTCCAGCTCGTCGCGGTATTTGGAGAGCACAGGGTCACGGGCATCGATGACATACAGGGCCGCATCGCACTGCAGCAACTGGCGCAGCACCTTGGCCTCCTGCTCGAAGCGGCCAGCCGCCACAGGAGACTGAAGGAATTGCTGTACCCTCGCAGGACCGTCCAGCCGTCGCCCGGCGCCGGCAGCCTGGCTTTCGAGTATCTCAAGTAGGGCGATGGAGTCTTCCATGCCAGGGGTGTCGAACAGGGTCAGGACCGTCGTGGCGCCGATGCCCAGGCTGACGCCTTCCACATGCCGGGTGGTGCTGGGACGTGAGGATACTTCGCCAAAGTGGCTGTCCCGCGTAAGGGTGCGCAGCAGTGAGGTCTTGCCGGTGTTGGTGTGGCCGACCACGGCGATGCGCAGTGGGCCGGGTGGTCTGTGCTCAGTCATGGGGGCTCAGCCAGCCTCCTGCCGTTGCCGAGTCGGTGAACACCTGCTCGCTGCTCAGGCCAATGGTTTCAAGGCCCTGCTGCCACGCAGCACGGCGCTCTTGAGCGCAGGACGGCGGCAGGAGCAGCACGCGCAGCTCGCCGGCAAAGTGCGAGATTTCCACCAGCCAGTGCAGCGTGCCACGGTCTGGCGACAGACGGGCATCAATCGTCAGAAGCAGCTTTGCCGGGGGCGCCGATCGCAGCCGTGCTTGCAGTGCATGACGTTGTTCACGGGAATCCACTCGATCTTCCACACGCACATCCTGGCGCAGAAGCATGCCGCGCGGAGGCCAGGAGATGTCGTTGCCCAGCTCCAGCCCACCGAGCAGCGCGCCACTGCTGCGGACATGATGCAGCGGCGCCACGCGTCCCGGGGCCGACGCAGGCGGGGCGGGATCGACGATGCCCGGGTGCACGGGCTGCGCCCCTGGCAGCAGGGCAAAGCCGGGCGAGAGCAGGTCCGGACGGCACTGCGCGCGTCGCCGCCCTTGCAGCACGTAGCAGAATGCAAAGCTCAGGGCCCGTGGCAAGACGGCATACACCAGCATGCCCCCGCTCAGCCACGACGCCCAGGCACGGCCCGCCCCCTCGCTCTGCCCACCGGGCGCAGCGCCCGTGAGCGCCGCCTGAATCATCGCCGGGTCGGGCACCGCGAAGCCCAGCAGGGATGGCAACCAGCCGAAGCCTTCGACAAAGCCGGCAAAGACACCGGCGGGCAGAATGGTGGTTTCCAGAGTGAAGGTCACATTGCGAAGACTCAGTACTGCCAGCATGGCGAGCAGCGAGGCCCCCAGCGCCAGCAGCCACAGGCCATGGGTAATGGTGCCCAGCCACCAGCGGCCCAGGCCGTTGCGACCCAGCATGGCCAGCAGTGCACGCGCCAGCGGGTCCGTCTCGCCTGCCTCGCCCTGTCGGTCCAGTGCTGAACGCTGCAGCAGCCAGAACCAGACGCGGCCCGCCAAACCCCCGGTTGCCTGCCCCGCTACCAGCCACAGCAGTAGCGCCACGCTGTGCACACCCAGGAGACCCACCAGTGTCCACAACACGTTGACGGCAGGGTTCGCGCCACTGAAGAAGCTCAGCCCGGCCGAAAAGCCGCCCGCCAATGCCAGCACGCCCAGCCCCGCCAGCAGCAGACTGGCGCGGCGGTGCCATTGCCGGGTACGTGCGATGTAGCCCTGGGAGCGGCCAAGCGACTGGGTGATCTGCAGCAGGCTTGCCTCGTCGAGGCTGAGGGCGGGAGGCTGGGGTGCGACCGGACCCGCGCTGTCCAGCGCGTGCAGACGGACAGCTTCTGCCAGCCAGCACGCGTCGAATCGGGAAAGGGTGTCCGTGTCCGGGGTCGTCAATGCCTTACTCGTAGCGACGCCAGGTCAGAGTGCCGGTCGTGCGACCCTCGGCGTTCACGATGGAGAGTTTCAGCAGGCCGTCTTCCCACGCGTAGTGGCGAACGTTGTCTTCCCCCACCCAGCTGCCCCGGGAGGGCGAGCCTTCCACATGATGCGTGACGATCTGGTTCTGGATGTCCCAGGTGACACTGCCATAGTACGCAAAGCCACCGCTGACATTGGTGGACGACGCCGCCGCGCGGGCGGGCAGATCCTTCGGCATGCCCTGGGCCGTCATGTTGTCGTGCTCGTCGTAAGTGATGCGGCCTTCGTAATTGTTGTCCACCACGCCCCCGCCTTCCGGGAAGGAGACATAGCTGAGCAGTTCATAGTGGCCGACGAACTGTTTCTTCACGGCTTCCAGATCGGCGTCGGCCGCATTGAGCGGAGAGTCCATGGCAATGAACATCGCCACTGCTGCAGCCGCTGCGATACCCGTGAACATTCCGATTCTGCGCATGTTGTCTCCCCTTCAAGGCCTTGCTTGTTATTGATGTCCGGCGATCATACGCGGGCGCTCCGGGGGCGTAAAGCCAGGCCCTGCGTGTGAAACGGGCCGCTCGTCCTGTTACACTGCGGGCCTTTTCGAACAGCTGTTCGCCCCCCGGAGACCGCCATGAACCAGCAGCTGCAGCAACTCTTCGATCACCTTGACCTGGAGACGCTCGACGACGGCCTGTTCCAGACACGCCACAAGAGTGAAGGCTGGCGCCAGATCTTCGGCGGCCAGGTGCTGGCCCAGGCGCTGCTCAGTGCCAGCCACACCGTGGAGGAAGGACGCCAGGTGCATTCGCTGCACGCCTACTTCCTGCGCCCCGGCGACAAGGAGCACCCCATTCTGTTCAAGGTGGAGAATCTGCGCGACGGCAAGAGCTTCTGCACCCGCCGCGTGACCGCCATCCAGCACGGCGTGGCGATTCTGAATCTGGCCGCCTCGTTCCAGAGACCGGAGGGTGGCCTGTCCCATCAGGAAACCATGCCCGAGGTGCCACCGCCCGAGGCCTGCCTGACCCGCAGCGAACTGGTTCACCGGTTCCGCGACAGCCTGCCTCCCGAACTGCTGGCAAATTTCTCCCGGCCCTTTGCCATCGACCTGCGCCACGTGGACGTGGAGAACATGATGCGGCCCGAGCCGCGCCCGGCCCGACGCACGGTGTGGATGCGCGTGAACACCGACCTGCCCGAAGATTATCCGCTGCATGCCCACATGCTGGCCTACGCCTCGGACATGACGCTGCTGGACACGAGCCTGCGCCCCCACGGCATGAGCCTGTTCTCACCGCAGTTGCAGATTGCCAGTCTCGATCATTCGATGTGGTTCCACCGGCCGTTCCGCATGGACGAGTGGTTGCTGTATGTGCAGAACAGCCCGTCCGCCTCAGCGGGGCGCGGCTTCAGTCGCGGCAACATCTTCCGGCAGAACGGCGAGCTGGTGGTGTCGGTGGCGCAGGAAGGCCTGATCCGGGTGCACGATACGCCTCAGCGCGTAGTGCGGTGATCGGCCAGCAGAACGCCGCGCCGCAGACAATCGTGTTCGTGTTCCTCATCGCGCCAGGGTTCTGCGAGGGCGTCCTGGTACCATTGCTGCATCGCGGGCAATTCAAGCAGCCGGGCAGCGTAGGCCTTGGCCGGTGGCGCCAGCGTCAACCCATAGGTCTGCACACGGAAGGCCACCGGGGCGAAGAAGGCGTCCACGGCAGTGAAACGTTCGCCGGCCAGAAACGGGCCGCCGAATTGTTGCAGCCCCTCACTCCACAATTCATTCAGACGGGCGATGTCCCGCAGCAGTGGCGGCACCATGTCGTGCAGCCGGATGCGCACGCCGCAGCTCATGGAGCAGTGCTCGCGCAACGCGAAGAATCCCGAATGCATCTCGGCCGCGGCAGAACGCGCCCAGGCCCGCGTCATCCGCTCCTCGGGCCACACTGATGTGGACTGTTCGGCCAGAAATTCCGCAATTGCCAGCGAGTCCCAGATAGTGCCGTTCTCGGTGACCAGGGCCGGCACCTTGCCACTGGGCGAGAAGCGTCGGAACTCCTCCCAGTTGGAATGCGCCGTGAAGGGCACCAGCCGTTCCTCGAAGGGAATATCGAGTGCCTTCAGGAGAATCCACGGTCGCAAGGACCAGGACGAGTAGTTCTTGTTGGCGATGTAGAGAGTAAGCATGTGAATTGTCCGTCTATGAATCGACCTGGCGGTGCTGGGTGCCCTCTCCCGCCGTGATGAAGAGCATGATGCTCGGAGCATTCACACGTGCCGTGTGCCACACTCCGCGCGGCACCAGAGCCCAGGCACCAGCCTCACGCAGCGGAAGTATCTTGTTGCCGCTCTTTTTCTCAAGGATGAAGTCCAGTGACCCGGAAATGAGCACTACGATCTCGTCGCCCAGTGGATGCATTTCCCACACCGGCCAGTTCTGGGAAAAACTCTGCGTAGTAACCAGATACTCATTGCGAAAGTCGCCGAACTTGCCGACAGCAAGGTCCTGCCAGAAGCTGGCATCCAGGGCGATGGATTCCGCCGAGCCGTCTGCCCGCAGCCGGGCATAGTGGTCGTTCATGGTGTAGGGGCCGGGGTGCGCGCTCATGGTCGGCGGGTCTCTGCGTTCTGTCCCCGAATCATAGCCGCATCCCCCGCGCGGCGGCAACGACCGGGTGGGAGCGAGCCTTGTGGGAGCGGGCTTGCCCGCGAACAGGGCTTGCCCCTGTGGGAGCGGGCCCTGCCCGCGAACAAGGACTGTTCGCTTGCAGGCAAGCTCCTATAGGCAAGCTCCTGCAAGCAAGCACCCACAGGCCTGCCCCCTCTGTGCTATCGTCCCGCCATCGCACACACCCACAGAGAACGCCCATGTCCTACGCACAGCACTATGCCCAGCACATCGAACGCCTCCTCACCCTGTACACCGACGCTCTGCTCGCCACTGGCAATTTCGAAGCCGTGCTCATTCACAGCGGTTCGGCCCGCTACCACTATGCCGACGACCAGACGCCCCCCTTCCGCGCCTACGGACACTTCAGCCACTGGCTGCCCGCAGGCCGCCCAGAGCAGGTGCTGCTGATTCTGCCCGGGCAGACGCCCGTATATTTTCAGGTGGTGCCCAAAGACTTCTGGTATGAACAGACGGCTCACCTTGACGACTGGGTCAGCGCACAGTGGCAGGTACAGCCGCTGGAGCGCAGCGCCGCCATTGCCGAGGCGTTGCAGGGCATTCCCGGCGTCGAGATTCCCCCGCTGGCGCGCATCGCGTTCCTCGGCGAGAACACCCACTTCGCCACGGCCATGGGGCTGCCACCCGAGTGCCACAACCCCTCGGCGCTGCTGCAATGGCTCGACTTCCAGCGGGCCGTGAAATCCGACTACGAAGTGGCCTGCATCCGTGCCGCCAACCGCCTGGGGCTGGAAGGCCACACCGCCGCGCGCCGTGCGTTCGAAGCGGGCGGCAGCGAGTACGACATTCACATGGCCTACCTGCAGGCCTGCCAGATCCTTGACGAAGAGACGCCCTATACCAACATCGTGGCGCTGGACGAGAAGGCCGCGATCCTGCATTACCAGAACAAGCGCAGACACAGTGGCGCAGACAGCCAGGTGCTGCTGATCGACGCCGGCTGCAAGGTCAACGGCTACTGTTCGGACATTACCCGCACCTTCACGCGCCCCCACACCGCCCCGCTGTTCGGCGACCTGGTGGACGCCATGGAGGCGCTGCAGTACAGCCTGATCCACAAGGTGCGCCCCGGTATTCCCTATCCCGACATCCATGTGGCGTGCCACGTGGGCATCACCAATATCCTGCTGCAGTCGGGCATCTGCCGTGGCTCGGTGGACGCACTCCTGGAACACAAGGTCAGCACCCTGTTCATGCCTCATGGCGTCGGACATCTGCTGGGCATCCAGGTGCACGATGTGGGCGGCCGCATGAAGAACGCGCGGGGCGAGACCCAGGCCCCACCGCCGGAGTACCCGTCGTTGCGAACCACGCGCTCCACTGCCATCGGCCAGGTGTTCACCATAGAGCCCGGCCTGTACTTCATTCCCGTGCTGCTGGACCCCGAGCGCGAAGGGCCACGCGCGAAGTTCATCGACTGGGACCTGGTGGACGCTCTCACGCCACTGGGCGGCATCCGCATTGAAGACAATGTGCTGGTGACGGCGGGCGGGGTGGAAAATCTGACGAGGGTGTCGATCTGAGGGTACAGCACCCCAGTGCGGCAACACCCGATGCCCATTTCACGCATTTGCGCCTAAAGTCACCGACTCCACCCCCAACAGGATCGCCTCATGCGCCACACCGAAGGACACAAGACACAACGGATCGGCTGGCTGCGGGCAGCCGTGCTGGGCGCCAATGACGGCATCGTGTCCACTTCCAGCCTGGTGCTGGGTGTGGCCGCCGCCGGTGCCGATGCAAAGGGCATTCTGGTGGCAGGCGTGGCCGGGCTGGTGGCAGGCGCGATGTCCATGGCGGCCGGCGAGTATGTCTCGGTCAGTTCGCAAGCCGATACCGAACGCGCCGATCTGGCCCGCGAGAAAATGGAGCTGGCCACGCAGCCGGTACAGGAGCAGGCGGAGCTGACCGCAATCTACATCAAGCGCGGTCTGGAGCCGGCTCTGGCCTCGACGGTGGCAAGCCAGCTGATGCAGCACGATGCCCTGGGGGCCCATGCACGGGACGAACTCGGCATCTCGGACTCCCAGTCAGCGCAGCCCATCCAGGCCGCGCTGGCCTCGGCCATCACCTTTTCGGTCGGCGCCCTGCTGCGGCTGCTGGTGGTTCTGGTGTTTGCCCCGGCGACGCTGATGGTGGCGGTGTCGGGCAGCGCGCTGCTGTTTCTGGCCCTGCTGGGGGCGGTGTCGGCGAAGGCCGGCGGCGCTCCCCTGCTGGCGGCGATAGCGCGGGTCACTTTCTGGGGGGCGCTGGCCATGGCGCTGACGGCTGGAGTGGGGGCGCTGTTCGGGGTGGCGGCGGGGTAGTGTCGAATAAGTTTCGCGGGCAAGCCCGCTCCCACCAAGCCCGCTCCCACACAGGGACTGATTCCACTGCAAGCCCATGTAGGAGCTTGCCTGCAAGCGAACCGGGTTCGCGGGCAGGGCCCGCTCCCACAAGGGTCCCGCTCCCACAAGGGGTCCGCTCTCACAAGGGGTCCGCTCTCACCCGAGGCCCGCTGCTACAGTTTTTCCATCGTGCCGAGTCGCGCGAACATCTCAGTCACTATCTGCAGGTCGGTCAGGAACTGTTCCAGCCGCTTGAACTCGTTGGCATTGTGCCCGGTGTATTTCTCCGTGGGCATGGCCAGGCCGAACTGCACGCCGTTGGGCAGGTCGTGGATGGACGTGCCACCGGCAGACGAACCGAATTCCCGGGGAATGTCGAGATTTGCCACAGCAATGTCCAGCAGGGCATTCACCCACGCGCCCTCCGGGTTGCGGTACATCGGCGCACCTGCGCTCAGTTCCAGCGTCACGTCCACGCCCGTCGCCGCCTTCCAGGCGCTCAGTCGCTCATCAATCTCCTGCAGCAGGTCTTCGGGTTCCCTCCCCACGGGCAGGCGCAGATTCACGGCAGTGCGCAGGCCCTCGGTGTCGGTGGACACGAAAGTCTGCGCCACCGTCAGCGGGCCCATGAAGTCGTGACGGTAGGCAATGCCCATGCTCTCGCCGTAGTGACCAAGTCCCCAGTTCTCGGTGGCGTAGCGCGCGGCATCGGTAAACTGATTGCTCTTGAACACACTCTCGGCCCGCAGCGACTCCATGAAGGCCAGCAGGCGCGCCACCGGGTTGATGCCGCTCTCGGGTTCCGAGGAATGGGCTGACACACCGAACACCTCCAGCAGCACGACATCGCCGTCACGGCGCGCATTGACCTGGAAGTCGCTGCCATTGGTGGCGGCGAACACCGAGCCGCGCTCATTGAGCAGCCTGACCAGGGCGTCGGGTCGCTCACTAAGCAGACTGGCAGTGGAAGAACCTGGAATCTGGTTGGTGGCCAGGCCGCCGTTCAGCGCCACCACTTCGGCGCCCTCGCCCGTCGCGGCGCGTGCGGGGAACCTCGCCATCACAGTGCCATAGCCCTTCTCGGCGATGATGACGGGGTAGCTGCCGTCCAGCGCGATGTTGTAGGCGGGCGTGGGGTTGCGCTCCAGATAGTATGGCATCGCGTCGCCGCCGGTTTCTTCGCGGGTGTCGATCAGCAGCTTGAAGTGACGGCGCAGCGGCAGGCCGGAGTCCTTGAGCGCGCGCATGGCGAACAGGGCGGCAACGATGCCGTTCTTGTCATCCTCGGTGCCGCGCCCGTACAGCCGCTCACCGATCTGCGTCACGGCAAACGGGTCCAGCCGCGTGCCATCGGCCAGCACCCACTCGTCGGGATTCACCGGCACCACATCGGCATGGGCATGCACGCCAATCAGTTCGCCCAGCGGCTCGCCCAGGGAAATTTCGTAGACGCGGTTGTCCACGTTGCGAAAGTCCAGTCCGAAAAGCGTGACCAGCCGTTCCAGCGTGGCGGCGAAACGCAGGAACTCCGGGTTCTCGTGTTGCGGCAGGCCTTCCACGTTGAAGGTGGGAATGGCCACGAGTTCGCGCAGCATGCGCAGCGCTGCTTCGCCCTGCTCGTCGCGCACATACTTTGCCAGCGGGCGGATGTCCAGCATGTAGCGCACCTCGTCCAGCGCGGCGCGGGCGACGGTCTGGCGTGCAGGAATGAACGTGTCATCCGGCGCCTTCGCCTGCAGCACGGAGGCGAAGAAGCGCACGCCGGTGTCGTTTTCCACCCAGCCCACCCACCAACCGGTGTTCTCGTCGCCATCAAGCACAGCCAGTCCGGTCTTGCTGCGAATGCGCTGCTGGGGCGTGTCTTCCGAGAGCATCAGCGTCTTCACCAGGTCCATGCTGCGCTGTGAGAAAGGCAACTCGTTGCGATAGAGGCGCTGCAGAAACTGCACCTGCTCCAGCGGCGAGATGCGCAGCGCACCCGTCAGCCAGAACTGGTCGATGCCACCGGAGATGTCGCGGTTGCCATAGCCCACGGCGTCGATATGCTGCTGCATGCGCTGCGCACCGATCTCCCGCACCAGGGCCTGGAAATGCGGCACGGCAGACAGGCGAAAGCCTTCCAGCAGCGTCAGGTCCTGGTTCAGCTCCGTGCGGCCACGCACCACGCCATCCCAGGGCATGACGGTGCTGATGTCGGCAATCACCCCGGTCTCAAGGGCCACCAGTGCACTGAAGATCTTGAATGTGGAGGCAGGAATGAAACGCTGCTGCGCCAGGGCGGCGTCGCCGGCGAGGTACTGGTCAGTGCTCATGTCGTGGACCAGCACGGTGCCGGCGAATCCCGTGTCCTCGATGTGGCGGCTGATGGCATCCAGCGTGGTAATGGCCGGCTGGGCACTGACACCAGGGGCGCCCAGCAGCGCGCTGACCAGCAGACTGGCAAGAAGCTGAAAAAGGGGCTTCATGGCACATTCTCGTAGAATTGCAGGACAAGGGCATAGGTGCGACCGAGGGCGCCGCGGTTCTCGGCGATGAGGGCCCGGCCCGCGTGGCCCATGCGCTCGCGCAGCGCCGGGTCGAGGCAGGCAGCGGTGACGGCCGTGGCGAGGGCTTTTTCATCGGCCACTGTCTGCAGGGCGCCCGCTTCCTCCAGTTGCTCACAGATGGTCTGGAAGTTGAACTGCGAGGGGCCGACGAACACGGGCAGCCCCATTGCCGCCGGCTCCAGCACATTGTGGCAGCCAGTGTTCACCAGACTGCCGCCCACGAAGGCGATGTCGGCCACACTGAAATAGGTGAGCATCTCGCCCATGGAGTCGCCCAGAAAAACATTGGTGAGCGGCGTCGCCGGCATGCCCTCGCTGCGCCGTACCACGGTCAGCCCCTTGTCGGCACACAGCTTTGCCACCGACTTGAAGCGTTCGGGGTGACGGGGCACCAGCAGCAGAAGCAGCCCGGACACCTGCGCCACGCACAGTTTGTAGGCGTCGAGCACTTTCTCTTCCTCGCCCTCGCGGGTGCTGGCGGCAATCAGGACCGGCCGGTCGCCTTCTAGCACGGCCTGCAATGCGCGCTGCTTTTCAGCCAGGGTGTCGGGCAGTTCTATCTCGAACTTGATGCTGCCGGTGATCTGCAATTGCTGCGCGGCAACGCCCAGGCGCACGAAGCGCTCGGCATCGTTGCGGGACTGGACGGCGATGCAGTCGATCTTCTGCAGCATGGGTTTGCCCAGTGCCGGAAACTTCTCATAGCCCCGGGCTGACTTTTCGGACAGCCGCGCGTTGGCCACGATCACCCGGCCGCCGCGCTGCTTCGTGTAGTGAATGATATTGGGCCACAGCTCCGTTTCCATGATCAACAGCAGGCGGGGCTGGAAGCGGGACAGGAAGTTCTGCACCGCCCAGGGATGGTCATAGGGCGCGTACACATGACACACGTCGTCACCGAACATGTCGCGCACACGCTCCGAACCTGTGGGTGTCATGGTGGTGACGACGACAGGAATGCCGGGGTGTTCGCTGCGCAGCTTGCGGATCAATGGGGCGGCGGCGATGGACTCGCCCACCGATACAGCGTGTACCCACAGCCACTGACCGCGCAGGGCCTGCTGCGCGGGGCTCAGCGTGACGAGCCCGAAGCGTTCCGCCCAGCGCCGGGCATAGGCCGGGGCCTTGAGCGCGCGCCACAGCAGCCGCAGAACAATCAAGGGCAGAATGAGGGTGAACAGCAGGTTGTAGGTGAATCGATTCACAGGTCTGGTCTTTGTCCGGTTGGGGCCGCCGGGCGGGGCGGAGGGCGGCGGCCGGGGGGTTTCCGGCGGGCTGCCATGCTACCATTGCGCGCACTTTCGGCGGCGGGCAGAGGCCTGACGCACTGTAGCAAACTTTCACCAGACAAGGTTAGCCGGGCCGGGCATGCAGCAAGCGCGCAGTTCAGTGACAACAGACATCGTCATCTTCGGCGGCGGCATTGCCGGGCTGTGGCTGCTGAATCGGCTGCAGCAGCAAGGCCTGGATGTCATCCTGCTCGAAAGTGCCGGCCTGGGGGGCGGTCAGTCGCTGGCGTCCCAGGGCATCATTCACGGCGGCCTGAAGTATGCGCTCAATGGCGTGCTCAGTCCGGCCAGCAGCGCCATTGCCGGGATGCCCGAGCGCTGGCGCCGCTGCCTGCAGGGCGAAGGCGATGTGGACCTGCGCGGCTGCCAGGTGCTGGCCCCGCACTATTTCATGTGGTCGGGCGGCGGCTATCGCTCCCGTCTCAAGTCCTTCCTCGGCAGCAAGGCACTGCGGGGCAGGATCGATGCCCTCACGCCCGCGCAGTACCCCGCCTTTTTCCGTAACCGGCCGCTGGAAGGCGCGTTGTACCAGCTGACCGACTTCGTGATGGACACCCCTTCCCTGATTGCCCACCTGGCGGCCCCGCACCGCGCGCGGATCTTTCAGGTGCCGGCTCAGGCGGTGACTGCGGCACACGGCGAGGACGGCGCGCTGCAGCATCTGCTGATGACGTCTGCGGCAGGAGAAGTTGTGACACTGCAGGCACAGCGCTACATTCTGGCAGCAGGGGAAGGCAACGCCGACCTGATGGCGATGCTGGGGGGCGCCGCGAGGGACACGCTTCCCGCCATGCAGACCCGTCCGCTGCACATGGTGCACCTGCAGATGACGGCCCCCGACCCGGCCTTTGTGCATTGCATCGGCGACAGCTTTGGCATGACGCCCCGGCTGACCATCACCTCGCACCCCGACGGCGCGGGTGGCTGGGTGTGGTACCTGGGAGGCGAGATCGCCGAGAGCGGCATGCAGCGCAGCCCGCAGGAACAGCAGGCAGAAGCTGCCCGGCAGCTGCGCGACACCTTCCCCTGGGTGGACTTCAGCGGCGCCCGCTGGGGCAGCTTCTTCATCAACCGTGCCGAGCCACGCCTGTCCAATCTTCAGCGTCCGGACACCGCCTACCTGCATGCCAGCGGCCCATTGCTGGTGACCTGGCCCACCAAGTTGACGCTGACGCCGGACCTGGGGGACAGCGTGTGCGCGGAACTGGCCCGTCAGGGTCTTGCGCCCGCTGCGCACACTGCCAGCGCCGCTGCCTTGTTGAGCCGGCAATTTGCGTTTCCCGGCATTGCCAAACCTCGCTGGGAGGCAGCGCCATGAGCCACCAGTTCCCGGCGCCCCTGCCCCGTCGCGCCCTTGGCAGCACCGGCCTCGACGTGTCCTGCCTCGGGCTGGGCACGGTGAAGATCGGCCGCAATGAGGGAGTCAAATACCCGGCCGGCTTCCAGCTTCCAGACGACGCCCTGGTGCGGGACATCCTGGCCCTGTGCCGGGACGCCGGCATGAACCTGATCGATACCGCGCCGGCCTACGGCAGCAGCGAAGAACGCCTGGGCGCGCTGCTGACGCAGCGGCAGGACTGGGTGATCTGCTCCAAGGTGGGGGAAGAATTCAACGCAGGACACTCCCACTACGACTTCAGCGCCGCCCAAGTGCGCCGCAGCATCGAGCGCAGCCTGCGACGCCTGAAGACAGACTATCTGGACATCGTGCTGATTCACTCCGACGGGCGGGACGAGGCGCTGCTGCGCGATGGCGAGTGTCTGGAGGCGCTGCAGCGCTGCCGCGACGCGGGTCTGTTGCGCACCATAGGCATGTCCACCAAAACCGTGGCTGGCGGGCTGCTGGCTGTGGAAAAGACCGATGTGGTGATGGTGACCTTCAACCCTGACGCGCAGGAAGACGCAGCGGTGATTGGTCATGCCCACGCGCTGCACAAGGGCGTGCTGATCAAGAAGGCCTTGAACAGCGGACACGCCGCCACGCCGCACGATGGTGCCAGGGATGCCGACCCCGTGCAGCGCAATCTCGACTTCATCTTCGCCCGGCCGGGCATCAGCGCCGTCATCATCGGCAGCATCACCCCGACCCATCTGCGGCACAATATCGAGGCGGCGCTGCGCGCCACAGCACCATTCTGAGCGGGCCGCCAGCCCTCGCGGCTAGCGGCTGTCCTGCCCCAGAAACCCGCAGAATTCGCACACACTGTAAAGGTCCCGCGGATCATTGAAGCGCGCCAGTGTGCTCACGCTTTCCAGTGTCTGCTGCACGCCGGAGCGCATCAGGCCCTGCAGCCAGTGCGCTTCCCCCAACGTCGACATGCCGAAATTGCGGATCAGTTCCTGGGTGAATTGCTCCCCGGGCGACAGTGGTTTCTCGATGTAGCGCCACGCGTAATCGTCCAGCACGGCCAGGCGCGCGGCGGCCGTGATGGCATCGTCCAGCTCCCCGAGATTGTCCACCAGCCCGAAGGCCAGCGCCTGCGAGCCACTCCAGATCTGCCCCTGGGCCACCGCGTCCACCTGCTCGATGCTGAGGTTGCGACCGTCTGATACCAGCTGCAGGAAGCGTCGGTAACCATCTTCGACACTCGCCTGCAGCACCGTGGCCATGGCCTCGCTCATGCCCGTCAGAGGATCGGCGCGGGTCAGCGGCGTGGTGCTCACGCCATCGGCACGCACCCCCAGTTTGCCGAGCCCCTCCTCCACCGTCGGCACCAGGCCGAAGATGCCGATGGAGCCGGTGACTGTCGCGGGCGACGCCCAGATTTCGTCGGCCATGGCGGAAATCCAGTAGCCGCCTGACGCCGCCGTGCCCCCCATCGAGACCACCAGCGGCTTGCCGGCTTCCTGCAATTGCTCCAGTTCCTGGCGGATCAGCTCCGAGGCCAGCGCCGAGCCGCCGGGGGAATCCACCCGCAGCACCACGGCCTTGATGCGCTCGTCGCGACGGGCGTCGCGGATCAGTGCCACCAGACTGTCCGCCCCTATCGCGCCACGGGGCTGTTCCCCCATGTCGATGGTGCCCTCGGCCACGATCACGCCGATCTCGCTTTCGGCTGGCAACAGCGGGGTGTGGGTGGCGCTCAGAAAATCCTGAAAGGCGATGGTGCGGGGGTTGCCGCCCGAGGCGCCGGCCAGCGCACTGAGCCGAGCACGAAACTGCGGCTGGCTGACCAGCTCGTCCACCAGCCCGTGCTCCAGTGCCACACGCGCCGTGTCGCCGCCCACCGCCAGCAGATGCGCCGGGTAGTCGTTCGCGTAGGAGCGCAGCGCCTCCGGCGTAATGCCCCGGTTGGCGGCCACCTGGTTCAGATAGCGCTCCCACAGCTCGTCCACCAGCTGCTGCATGTTGGCGCGGGAGAGGTCGGACATGCCGTCCAGCGAGAACGGCTCAACCGCCGCCTTGTGGGTGCCGACACGGAAGATGTGCACATTGATACCCAGCTTCTCCAGCAGGCTGGCGAAATAGAGCTGGCTGCCGCCATAGCCCGGCAGCATCAGCTGCCCCATGGGATGCAGGTAGACAGTGTCCGCCCAGGACGCCAGGAAATATTGCGCCTGGCTGTAGTAGTCGCCATGGGCGATGAGGGATTTGCCACTCTCGCGGTAGCGCTCCAGTGCTGCGCCGATCGTCTCCAGAACAGAGGGGCTGACGGCGGTCAGCTCGGTCAGGTCCAGCACGACGCCGCGAATCCGGGAGTCCGTGGCGGCGCGCTCCAGTGCATCCAGCACATCCCGCAGGGGCGTGGCCGTAACCTCGGCACTGCCCAGCAACAGGCTCTGCGGGTCAAGCAGGCCAGGCTGTTCGACGATGGCGCCTTTGGGGTCCAGAATCACCAGTCCGTCTTCCGGCACCTGCATTCCCGCCGGACCGCTGAACACCAGCAACAGCAGCACGATCAGGAACAGCAGAGAGAACAGGCGGCCGATGAAGACCCGCAGGGCGTCGAGGACGCGGCCGATAAACCCGAAGAAGCGGCCGGTCAGTGAACGTAGAGACATGGAAGTTCCTGTAGGAGTGATGTAAATCCTGAAAAGCGTGTCGCGAGTATAGAAGCACGGACGGAACCCTGCCAATGCGCTCTCTGGGTGGAGTCAGACCAGCAGGAACAGCAACCCGAAGGCGATCACGCCCACCACGGCGGCGGTGATGGCGGACAGTGCCGCCATTATTTCAGTGACGGATTGAGCGCCGCGGAGTACTTCGGCGACACACGCTGAAGCGACCACTGCCTATGATTTGGCGATCTTCGGTAATCAAACAGAAAGCTGCGCCATCGCGCTCACGCCGCCTCTCCCCGCGACTGACACGCCCGCACAGACTGTGGGAGCAAGCCCTGCACGCGAACCACTGCGCGGAGGAGTCGTGCCGGGGTCAGCCCTTCAGCTTCTCCACGATGGCCGACGTCGAGCAATTGTCCAGAAACGCCAGCACCCGTACCTCGCCGCCGTAGCCCTGCACGTAGTCGCCCCCCACCACCTGGTCAATACTGTAATCCCCTCCCTTCACCAGAATGTCCGGCTGCAGCAGGTGCAGCAGCGCCTCGGGCGTGTCCTCCGCGAACGACACCACCCAGTCCACCGCCTCCAGCCCGGCCAGCACGGCCATGCGCCGCTCCACCGGATTGATGGGGCGGCCGGAGCCTTTCAGGCGCTTGACCGAGGCGTCGTCGTTGATGGCGACGATCAGGCGCTGGCCCAGCTTGCGGGCATCGGCCAGATAGCCGACATGGCCCGCGTGAATGATGTCGAAGCAGCCGTTGGTGAACACCACTTTTTCGCCATGGGCGCGGGCGTCATCCACTGCCAGCAGTAGTTGTTCGGCGCTCATCACGCCGCGGCCCGTGCCGTCCTCCCGCTGAATGGCGCGGCGCAGTTCCGGGCCGCTGATGGCCGCCGTGCCCAGTTTGCCAACGGCCAGACCAGCCGCCAGATTCGCCAGCGCGGTACCCACGTCCAGCGTACTGCCCGCCGCCAGTGCGGCCGCCAGCACGGCCACCACGGTGTCGCCGGCGCCGGTGACATCGAATACTTCCTGGGCGCGGGTGGGCATGTGCAGCTCGGGGTGCCCGGCACGCAGCAGGGTCATGCCGTGCTCGCCGCGGGTGATGAGCAGGGCCTCCAGCTCCAGCTCCTGCAACAGACGCAGCCCGCGTGACGACAGTTCTTCCTCACTGTGGCACTTGCCAACGATGGTCTCGAATTCCGCAAGATTGGGGGTAATGAGGGTCGCGCCACGGTACTTGCTGAAATCACTGCCCTTGGGGTCGACGATCACGGGCACCCTGCGGGCCCGCGCGGCCTGGATCAGCGCCTGGGTGTGGCGCAGCGCGCCCTTGTTGTAGTCCGAAAGCACCAGTACCTGAGTCTCGGGCAGCATGGCCAGTGCGCGCTCTTCCAGCGCTGCCAAGGCGGCCACGTCGAAGTCCTGCTCGAAGTCCACCCGCAGCAACTGCTGGTGCTGGCTGATCACGCGCAGCTTGGTGATGGTGGGCGCCGAGTCGCAACGGGCAAAGGCACACAACACGCCGGCGCCCTGCAGGCGCTCCTGCAACTCTTCCCCCGCTTCGTCGTGACCGACGATG